>DKDF01000058.1:0-2508 GCA_002451755.1 Ruminococcaceae bacterium UBA6855 | reverse complement strand
CACCCTCGTTTCTGAGCTTTCGATGCTCTCAAAGCTCAGCCTTGACAAAGTGCCGTTCTATTTTGAAAAGATAAAGGCGAAGGACTTCTTCGAGGAGTATACAGCCTATGCCGCAGACACCCTCGGTGAAGCGGGCATAGAATTTATATATAACTTCGAGTGCGACGAGGACAGGGAGATAAACATCGATCCCGCCCAGTTCAAACGCGTGCTCAACAATCTTATCGACAACAGCCGCAAATACGGCGCGGAGGACGGAGAGGCGAAGATAATGCTTTCCGTCAGAAACGGCGAAGACGGACACACCGAGATATCTATTGAAGATAACGGTCAGGGCGTCCCGGCGGACGAGCGCGATAAGATATTCGAAACTTTTTACAGAGGCGACAAGGCGCGGACGGGTCACAAAAACGGAAGCGGACTCGGACTCGCGATAACAAAGCAAATAACCGATCGCCACGGCGCGTCCATCCGCGCGGATGAGAGCGAACTCGGTGGGCTCAAGGTGATAATGGATTTGCCGCAGGCAAAATAGGAGGAATGAAAAATGAGCAAAAAGATTCTCGTTGTTGAGGATGAAAAAAATATAGCCGAACTCGAGCGCGATTATCTCGAGGCGAACGGCTATACGGTTGAGATAGAATTTGATGGAAAGAGCGGACTCGACAAGGCGCTCGGCTCGGACTATGATCTCGTGATACTCGATGTCATGCTCCCGGGCATTGACGGCTTCGAGGTCTGCCGCCAGATACGCAAGCACAAGGAGTGCCCCGTGCTCATGGTCTCGGCGAAGAAGGACGAGATAGACAAGATAAGAGGACTCGGTCTCGGTGCGGACGACTATATAACCAAGCCGTTCAGTCCCTCCGAGCTTGTCGCGCGCGTCACGGCGCACATCGCCCGCTACGAGCGCCTGACTTCAAAAGGCGAAGAGCCGGTCAATTATATTATAAATGTCGGCAAGCTCTCGATAGATACCCACGCCCGCCGCGTGTTTGTCAACGAGAAGGAGGTCACGCTCACGAACAAGGAGTTCGACCTGCTCGCATTCCTCGCATCGAATCCGAATGTGGTCTACAGCAAGGATGTGATCTTTGATAAGATATGGGGACTCGACGCGATAGGCGAGACCTCGACCGTCACCGTCCATATCAACAGGATCCGCGACAAAATCGAGACGGACAGCTCCAATCCGCAGTATATCGAAACCGTCTGGGGCGCGGGCTACCGCTTCAAGGCATAAAAAAGACTGCCGCGAAAACGGCAGTCCCGGCTCGTCTATAAACCCGTTTTTTGTGGCTTCGCAGGACTCAGAATCAATGCCTCCCTTGTGCAAAGGGAGGTGGCGCGAAGCGTCGGAGGGATTGTTCTGAATAAGCTGCAATTTCTTAAATTGCTTGGTGCTTTGAGCTTTCATATAACAACCCCTCAGTCACGGCTTTGCCGTGACAGCTCCCCTTGCACAGGTGAGCCTTGGGTCTGTGCAATGACAGATCTTTTTCGACAGACTGAGACTGCCGCGAAAACGGCAGTCAGATATAATTCTTTCAGCCCTCGAGCTCGGCTGTCCAGTCGAACGAAAAAGTTTTGCCTTTTTCGAGCTTTTCGATGCCGCGCTTTTTGGCTATAGAATCTTTTTTGTCGCAGCTGTCGTTGACTCCGTACCACGGCTCAAGGCAGACATACGGCGCGTTGGGCTTCGCCCATATTCCGAGATAGGGTGCTTTGCCGAAGGTGAATTTTACAGTTCTGTCACCGCTTACGAGGCGCAGGCTCTCTGAATTAAGTCCATCAAGTATAAGAGCGTCTTTGTCGAAAATATGCTCGGTGAGCCTTATCGTGCGCCCGTTTTCGAGTTCGACCGGGAAAGTCTCGTCCATGAGAATGGAGCTTGAATCTATTCTCATCGTGCGAAGATTTTCATCTTTTTCGAACTCTATCGCGTCGCCTATGCGGCAGTTGAAGCCGGGGTGCGCGCCGATCGAGAAATACATCTCGCCGTCGGTCTTGTTTATGACGGTGCTCGTGCAGCGGAGCGTATGCCCGCTGACGGAATATTTTATCAGCAGTTCAAACTCGAACGGATAGCACTTCCTCGTCTCGTCGCTCGATGCGAGGGAGAAGGTCATGGAATCTCCGCTCTGCTCTTTGAGAGCAAATACCGAGTGACGCGCGAAGCCGTGCTTCGGCATCTCGTATTCGCGGCCGTTGTAGCGGTATTTCCCGTCCAAGAGCTGACCGATTATCGGGAAGAGCACCGGCGCTCTGCCGTACCAGACTGACGGATCGCCCTGCCAGAGGAACTCTTTTCCGTTTTCCTTGAGCTCTACGGAGCTCAGCTGCGCCCCGTCATCCTCCGCGCTGACGCGAAGAAATTCGTTTTCAATCGTGTATATCATATTTTCACTCCTGCTGTGACATGCGTCACGGATTTTATCTTTACGAAGTAATTTTATCACCGAACAGGCAATAAATCAATTCAATTCTGAAAGACTAACTATTAAAAGT
>DKDF01000047.1 GCA_002451755.1 Ruminococcaceae bacterium UBA6855 | reverse complement strand
GCGGCGACGGCTGGGCATACGATATCGGTTTCGGCGGCGTTGATCACGTCCTTGCTTCCGGCGAGAACGTCAACATCATGGTCTTCGATACCGAGGTCTATTCCAACACCGGCGGACAGGCTTCCAAGGCATCTCAGATCGGTCAGGTCGCTCAGTTCGCGGCTGCCGGTAAGTCAATTGCCAAGAAGAGCCTTGCCGAGATAGCAATGAGCTACGGCTATGTCTATGTTGCTCAGATAGCTATGGGCGCTAACATGAACCAGACGATAAAGGCAATCGAAGAGGCCGAGGCTTATCCGGGTCCGTCGATCGTCATCGCCTACGCTCCCTGCGAGATGCACTCCATCAAGGGCGGCATGGTCAACTGCCAGAAGGAAATGAAGAGAGCTGTCGAGTGCGGCTACTGGAATATGTTCCGCTTCAACCCGATGCTCAAGGCAGAGGGCAAGAACCCCTTCACCATCGACAGCAAGCAGCCTGTCACCGAAGAGTACCGCAACTTCCTGCTCAACGAGGCTCGTTATTCCTCGCTGACCCGCTCGTTCCCCGAGCGCGCAGAGAAGCTGTTCAGCGAAGCTGAAGTCAAGAGCGTCGAGAGATATGAGCACCTGCTCAGACTCAAGGATCTCTATGCACCGAAGGCTGACTGAGTTCTCAGTTAAAATTAAGAATCCCCCGTACAGGAGAAATCCTGTACGGGGGTTCGTTTAATAACCAATATTATTTTTTAGGTTCATATGAAACATACATGCCATATATTCCTGCAGCCTCAGCACTTGCGAGCTCAACCATATTGCCATCCAGCGTGTATTTATTTATGGTGCCACTTTCTACTAAATCCCATCCGGCAGTTTCGAAGTTTGCCTTAGTCATAGGCATTGCCGTAACACTAGGAGATTTAATAAAATACTGAACTTTTATAAGCTTATTATTTTTATCAAATGTATAGTTAACAGTCCCGTGTTTTCCTTTCGCATATGGCAAATCATAAGCTTGTGCGACATATGTTGCCTCTCCTGTCTCTGCATTATAAGATTTAGGTTCTTCAGATATTCTACGATTTGAAATCCGCCTTACTTCTTCTATGGACATTCCCCATCTTGCGTCGTCAAAATAACTTCCATCCGGCAAGAGCTTGGGACCAATAACCGCTGATGAAAACATCATAACCAACGCAATAACTATTCCCCCAACCACACTCAAGGAAACTACAGCTGATTTTTTGCAAAATTTACTTATAAATTGCAATCTTCTGCGCAAAAAAACGATAACTATAAACAATACTAAAATCGCAATAAATACAATCAACATAACATTTCTGTCATTATATGTTATCATCGCCTTTATATTGTCTATTATTAGGGAAATTGATATTATAACAAATACCGCGCTAAGTATTCGCATTATTATTGAGCTTTTGCTGTTTTTGCCGCAAAACTGGCATTTTTTTGAAGATGACGCCATTTCTTTTCCACAATAGCGGCAATATTTTCGCGCTTTATTGTACGCCTTTATACCGCAGTTATCGCACCTCTTGAAATTATTTAGAACTGCGCCGCAGTTTGTGCAATACAACTTTTTCTTTTTTCCTTTCTTTGCATTTGTATCAATCTCTCCGGGTATTTGAGTCGGTTCATTCTGTTCAGCTACCACATCAACGACAGTTTCTGAAAATTTATGTCCGCAATTATCGCAAAATCTCACATTATCGCTTACTTCTTTTCCACATTCCGGACATTTAATAAGTGCCATTTTTACACTCCTCCTAAAGTAAAAAATATTGACTCTTTTAAGATTTGCAGAAGCATATTCCGCTATCGCATTTTAATTTTAACAGTATTTTTCTTCTGCACCAAGTAATTTATTGGACTTTCGTCATTTTTCTCCTTTCTTTATGTTTTTATTTCATTTTATCAAAGTCTTTGACTACTGTCAAGCAACATTTACACACTTTCAGCAAGTTTATGTGCATTAAAAGAAAGCATACAATATAATCATATCAATGATTGGAGTATGCTATGGACAAGACGTATTCGGAAAAGTACCGCAAACTGGGGCAGAATATAGCCTATTATCGCAAGGACAGGGGCTATACTCAAATGCAGCTTGCCGAGCTGCTCGATATTGACCGCAGCCACATGAGTGCGATTGAGATAGCAAACCGCGGTGTCTCGCTCGATATCGTTTTCAAAATATGTGATATACTGAACCTGTCCGAAAAGGAATTGTTTGATTTCAGATAAAATATAAAATACAAAAATAAGATTGCCGCGCTCCAAAAGAGTGCGGCGGTTTTTGTTCAATTCGTCGGTTTATTTCTTTGCCCTGCTATGATATAATTTATATATAATATATTTTGCAGATAGGAGTAAAGATATGGGAAAAAGCGTAGTTATTGTCGGGGCGAATCAGTCCGCGCTCGTGCTCGCGCGTCTGCTCGGCGAAAAGGGCTTCGATGTGCGCGTATACGAAAAGGAAGCACGCGAGAATGTCGCCTACGACTGGCACGATGACATGCACCCGTCGGCTTTTGCGGCGGCGGACATTTCCCTGCCCGATAAGCCGTTCTGGTTCCCGAAGGGCGACTGGAGCTTTGTATCGCCCGACGAGAAGAGCATCACGCGAATCCATCAGGATCCGGAGCGCGTTGACTGGTCAATAGAGCGCAGGAAGTTCAACGACTATCTCTATTCCCGCGCCGAGGGCTATGCCGAGTTTCACTATAGCTCGGCGGCGAAGCGGGTTATAATTGAATCCGGGCGCGTTGCCGGCATAGAGCTGGAGAGCGGCGAGAAAGTATATTCCGACCTCGTTGTTGACATTTCCGGCGCGACCTCCGCCTGCCGCAGGAGTCTGCCGGCAGAATTTAAAATACAGCGCGAGACCGAAAAAGGCGATTTGTTCCGCGCGTGGCGCGCATTTGTGACCCGTGCGCCCGGCGTGCCCGACCCCGAATACACTAATAAAGCGTATCTGAAGCATCTCGGCGAGGCGGGCATCTCATGGTGCATCTGGGATCAGCCGTCCGACACAGTGAACCTGCTCATCGGGCGCATAGATGAACTGAGCGATTCGGAATTCGACCGCGCGTATGCGGCGCTCAAGAAAGACAATCCGATAATCGGCGACACGGTCGTGCGCGGAGACAGGATGTGTACTATCCCCGTCAGGCGCCCGATATCGAAGATGTTCGCGGACGGATATGTTCTGCTCGGCGACAGCGCGTTTATGACAATACCAATGCTCGGGAGCGGCATGGCGAGCGGCATAAGGGCGGCGAAGATACTCTCGGATGTGCTCGTCTCCGGCGGCGACAAGCCGTTTTCGTCCCGCAACCTCTACCGCTATCAGCGGCAGTTCATGCAGGAGATGGGAGCGAAATTCAGCGGCGTCGAGATGCTCAAAAACTGGCTGCTCAGCGCGCCGTCCGACAAAGTCTCGTTCCTGTTCAACAAAGGGCTTTTGAGCGAAGAGGATTTAAAGCGCAGCTGCGTGGGCGAGATAGTCAAGCTCACCCCGAAATCGATAGTTCAAAAAGGCGTGCGCGGCGCGACTCAGCTGCCTCTGCTCATGGCACTGTGCGGGCTGCTGATGAAAATCGACATTCAGATACGCACGGCTAAAAATATGCCTGCCGAATACTCGCCCGATTCCTTTGCCGCATGGCAGAAGAAATACTCCAAGGCGTTCGGCAGGGAGATATAAAGCGGGTAATTATTTTGGATAAAGCGAAAAAGAAAAGAATAATAGTTTATGTCTCGACGATAATTTTGTCGATAGTCTATCTGTTCACCGCATACAAAATTGCCATAGGCAACGGCGTTTTCGGCGACAAGGATGATGTTGTTTCCGTGCGCGCAAAGGTGCTGCGCATCACGGACGAAAAAGAGACCGTCAGCGAAGAAGAAAGCGGCGGAAAAATCAGCATGCAGTACATATTCTTCGAGGCAAAAGCCACCTCCGGCAAGGTGCGCGGCAAAACCCTCTACGCCGTTCAGGAGAAGGATATGCTCTACGGTCTGCCCCAGCCCGAGGTCGAGGTCGGCGACAAAGTAATTCTCGTCTATGACCCGAACGACGAGGGCACGGCGGACTACTACCTCTCCGACTTCTCGCGAATAACGCCGCTCGTTATGCTCTGCGCATTTTTCTTCCTGCTGATACTGATTTTCGGGCGCAAGAAGGGACTCGACACGATTATATCGCTCGTGTTCACCTGCCTCGCCGTGTTCATTAATCTGATTCCGGCGATACTCAACGGGCAAAACATCTACATCTGGTCTATAGTCACCTGCGTCTATATCACGGTCATGACGCTCGTTCTGATTGAGGGCTTGAATGTCAAGTGCTTTGCCGCGGGAGTCGGATGCGTGGGCGGTGTACTCGTCGCGGGCGCACTCGAGCTGCTGCTGCGCGATCAGATAAAAATGTCCGGCGTGCTCGATTCAGAGTGGCTGTATCTCTACAATCTCCGCAAGGACGACCCGATCGACCTCAAGGCGATAATATTCGCGATGATAATCGTCGGCGCGGTCGGCGCGGTGATGGATGTCGCGATGTCGATAGCCTCGTCGCTGTGCGAAATAAACGAAAAATCGCCCGATCTCCCGGCGCGCGAGCTGCTGAAATCCGGACTCACCATCGGGCGCGACATAATGGGCACGATGGCGAACACGCTCGTGCTCGCCTATATAGGCTCGGCGCTCTGCTGCATGCTCCTCATGGTCACTTACAGCAGCAATGTCAGCCAGATACTCAACCGCGAGCAGATAGCCGTTGAGATTCTTCAGGCGCTCGCCGGCTCGATAGGCATTCTCGCCGCCCTGCCGCTGACCGCGATAACAAGCGTGCTCTGTCTCAAGCCCCTGAACCGCATTAAACGAAGCGTTCATTGAACAAATTATCAGCCGGTGATATCATTTCATTGAGGTGATAAAAATGGACTGCAAAAAATCCGGCGCACTCATCCGCAGGCTGCGTCTCGGCAAAGACATGACCCAATCGGCGCTCGCCGAGAAACTCGGCGTCAGCGTTCAGGCGGTGTCCAAATGGGAGCGCGGGCTGGGATATCCCGACGTGTCGCTGATAAACGATTTGAGCTCGATTCTCGGCGTAGACGCTAAAGGGCTGCTCTGCGGCGAACTGAGCGAAAATGCGTGCGACTCGGGCAACATGAAGAGGATAAAATTCTTCGTCTGTCCTGAATGCGGCGCGGTATTCACGGGCACGGGGAACGCGGAATTTTCGTGCTGCGGCAGAAAGCTCGAACCACTGAAAGCGCAGAAATCGAACTGCGAACACGCATTAAACATTGAGCGCACCGACGGCGGAATATATCTGACATTCGACCACGGCATGACAAAGGAGCACCACATCGCGTTCATCGCATATGTGAACTGCGACCGCGTCCTGCTCGTGCGGCTCTATCCCGAGCAGAGCCCCGAGGTTCTTCTGCCAGCTCTCTACGGCGGCAGATACTATTTCTACTGCACCAAGCACGGACTGTTCGTGAAATAAAAGAAACTGCCTTGCATCAGCAGGGCAGTTTTCGTGTTCGTAAATATTGTATCAACAGGTACTTTGCTTGCGCTCAGCAATATAATTCAAATTTGTATGGCAACGCGATCCAATACCGCGCAAGCGGTATAATGTAAGATTATCCCATCTCCCGACCGCGTGACAATTTTTATTACTCCTCTTCATCGAGGGTGTCTTTTCCAAAAGCTTTTATATAACATTCTCTGAGCACACTTATAACAAGTGGGGCATCTTCCTCGTCCAATATGCCCTCAAGGCGTCCCTTGAACAAATCTTCATAGTAAAGATACAGTTCATCACTCAAGGCCTCGGTAAGCTCGTTGTTATCCACTTCCCATTTTATGAGCGGAAGTATAACATTGAGCCGTTCGGCTTCTGTCAGAATCGACTCATCAAATTGAAATAAATACGAATGTTCCAATATCTCTCCGGTGTCATCCTCGGAGTCATTGTAGGTATGCAACATCTCACACGCATCAATATAGCTTATATCACAACTCATTTGAAAATTTGCCCCTCTTATATCTTGATTTGTATATCTGACATCATTATACTTTACTAATCAATATTTAGCAAGGTGAAAAATTGTACACAAAAAGCGGCCGTGCATCTGCACAGCCGCTCATTTTTTCTATCAGACCTCGGGGATCTCGAGCTCTATCTCATGGCCTATCTGAGCGGAACGATAGATTCCGTCGAGGATAGCCTGGTTGTAGATAGCCTGGCTCGTCGGGACAGGCGCTTCGCCGCCCTCTTTGACGGCGTCGAGGAACTTTCTGACCTTCCAGTAAAACACGCCTTCCTCCGGCTCGGGGAGCATCGGAACGACAGTCTCGACCTGAGCGTCGCCGATATTTCTGTATATCTTCAGCGGAGCGTCAATGCTGCCCCAGTGACCCGATGACGGTATCTTCAGTCCGGCCTTTGTGCCGAGAACAACGGTGTCGCCCATGGTGTCGACATTCATCGCCCATGCGGTCTTGAAATCGATAGTCAGACCGCCCTCGAGGCGGACAAAGCCCGCCGCGAAATCGTCAACGCCGAAAACATCCTTGTATTTATAGTCGTCCGCCTTGCCGAAATAATCGGAGAGAAAGCCCGTGACCGTCAACGGCTTGGGATAGCCCATGCCGTTCAATACCATGTCGAGCGCATAGCAGCCGATGTCGCCGAGCGCACCGATGCCGCCGGTCTCTTTCTCGATAAAGGTCGTGCCGAACGGGGTCGGGATGCCTCTGCGTCTGCCGCCGCCTATCTGGATATGATAGACCTTGCCCAGCTCGCCGGACTCGATTATGTATTTTATCATCTGCATATTCGGGTTGTAGCGCGGCTGGAAGCCGACGGAGACTATCTTGCCGTTTCTCTTCTCGGCTTTTCTTATCTCGACAGCCTCTTCGAGGGTGACGCACATGGGCTTTTCGAGCAGGACATTGACGCTGTGATCGAGCGCATAAATAGTGCACTGAGCGTGGGTCATGTTGTAGGTGCAGACGCTGACTGCGTCGAGCTCCTCGTTGTCAATGAGCTCCTTGTGCGAATGATAGACCCTGACTCCCTCGGGTGCGTTCCACTTTCTGAGGAACTCCTCCGCCTTGCCGTCGACAAGATCCGCCACGCCGACAAGCTCAACATCGGGCATCTTGAGATATTCGCTGATGTGGCTCTCGGCTATCCAGCCGGTGCCGATTATACCGACCTTAAGCTTCTTGCTCGTGTCGATACTGTAATTGTCCTGATCCTTTGTGAAGAGGTTCAGGTCGTTTGCTCTTTTGTCAGACATTTTTTAACCTCGCTTATTTTTACGGGCTGCGCCCTTTTTTGCTTATATGATCTCTGCCTCAGAGAATATCATCCTGCGCTCGCCGTCGGTCAGCAGACGCGCCTCACCCTCGCCGAGCGTGCTGTCAAGCTTCAATGCACCTATCGCTGTTCTGCGCAGCGCAACAACGCTGTTTTCAACGGACGCGAACATTCTCTTGACCTGATGATACTTGCCCTCGCGTATCTGAACGCGCACCGTGGGAGGCTCATCGCTTATCTTTCTGAGCCTCGCGGGCAGGCACTCCGTGCCGTCGCCGAGCACCGCACCCTGACGCAGGATATCGAGCTGTTCTTCGCTTATATCGCTCTCGAGCGTCGCCTCGTATGTTTTATAGACATGGTGCGAGGGCGAGATAAGTCGGTGGGCAAAGTCCCCGTCGTCGGTGATTATCAGAAGTCCCGTTGTGTCCTTGTCGAGCCTGCCGGCGGGAAAAAGTCCGCGCCGACTGAGCTCGGGCGGCAGAAGATCGACGACCGTCGGGCAGTCGGGATCCTTTGCGGCGCTGAGCACGCCGGAGGGCTTGTTGAGCATGATATAGAGATATCGGCGCACGGTGACGGTCTTTCCACTTATTTTAAGCTCGTCAGAATTGATATCGATCTGCTCGTCGGCTGCAAATATTTTTTTGCCGTTTACCTCGACCGCTCCGCTTCTTATGAGCTGCCTTGCACCGCTGCGCGAGAGATTCATCTGCTTTGCGACCGTTTTATCGAGTCTGTCCATGCGGCGCCCCCTTTATCCTGATGAAAGGATTTTACCACAAAACATAAAAATTAACAACATACAAATTAAAAATGCTGCAATATAATTGCCGCTCTGCCCTGCTGCCAAAAATATCCGCAAATTAAAAAATTCCGCTTCTAAATGCGCAGCAGCGGTCAATAATAAAAACGAACAGCAGAAATGCGCGGCATTGCCGACAGAATCTAAAATTTTTATTGCACAACGCCGCCGACACAGAAAAATGCAGTATAATTTTTTGAAAAAACTCTTTTCAATGGGGCAAAAAGATGATATAATTTAGTGTCGTAAAATGTATTTTATTTCATCCGATTTTTACTGCTTTTTTGATATAAAAACTATATAGGAGTGAACAAATTGGAAAAGTTCGTGCTCAACGGCGGCATACCCCTCCGAGGAGAGGTCAGCATAAGCGGCGCTAAAAATGCGGTCGTAGCTATTCTGCCCGCAACTATCCTCGCTCAGGATGTATGTGTTATTGAAAACATTCCCAACATCAGCGATGTTTATTATATGACAAAAATTCTCGAACAGCTCGGCGCGCGCATAAAGCGCCTGAGCAAGAGTACGCTCGAGATCGACACCAAGGGAGTCAACTCCTACGTCGTGTCGCACGATATGACGAAGCATCTGCGCGCTTCTTATTATTTCATCGGCGCGCTGCTCGGCAGATTCCACCGCGCGAAAGTCGCCATGCCCGGCGGCTGCAACTTCGGCGTGCGCCCGATCGACCGCCACATAAAGGGCTTTGAGCTGCTCGGCTCGACAGTCACAATAGGCGAAAATGCGATAATCGACGCCGCCGCCGAGAGACTTGAGGGCAGCTCCGTTTATTTCGACGAGGCTTCGGTCGGCGCAACGGTCAATGTTATCCTCGCCGCAGTCAAGGCGAAGGGTCTGACCGTCATTGAAAACGCCGCAAAAGAGCCGCACATAGTTGACCTCGCGAACTTCCTCAACTCCATGGGCG
>DKDF01000094.1 GCA_002451755.1 Ruminococcaceae bacterium UBA6855 | reverse complement strand
GAACCGAGCAGCATTAAGCGGTCTGCACTGTGCGCCACAGTCCGCCTGCCCGCCGCATGACCAAGATAAAGGCTCGTTTTTGCTTTATCAAAAAGTATTTTTAAAGGACGGTCTGTTATGTACCGCGTGCTCTACAGAAAATGGCGTCCGCAGACTTTCGAAGAGGTCTACGGTCAGCCCCATATAACCGCGACGCTCAAGAATGAGCTCGTCAGCGGCAGGGTCGCCCACGCCTATCTGTTCACCGGCTCGCGCGGAACGGGCAAGACCACCTGCGCGAAGATTCTTTCAAAGGCGGTCAACTGCCTCTCGCCGCATGACGGCGACCCCTGCAACGAGTGCGAGATATGCCGCGGCATTGACAACGGCTCGGTGCTCGATGTTATTGAGATAGACGCTGCTTCAAACAACGGCGTTGACAATATCCGCGATCTTCGCGACGAGGCGAATTTCACTCCGGTAAAAGCAAAATACAGGGTCTATATTATAGACGAGGTTCATATGCTCTCGACCGGCGCGTTCAACGCACTTTTAAAAATTCTCGAAGAGCCGCCGGAGCATGTTATATTTATCCTCGCGACTACCGAAGTCCACAAGCTCCCCGCAACTATTCTTTCGCGCTGCCAGAGATTCGACTTCAAGAGAATAACGCCCGAGGATATCTGCGCGAGACTCCAATATGTCGCCGAGCATGAGAACATCACTCTCGACGAGGACGCCGCCGCGCTGATAGCGAAAGTTGCCGACGGAGCGCTGCGCGATGCGCTCTCGCTGCTCGACAGATGCTGCGCAGTTGACGAACATATAACGAGCGAAGTCGTTACAAAGAGCGCGGGACTCGCAGGGCGCGACTATCTGATGCGCCTGTCCGAATGTATAATCAAAAAGGACTGCGCATCGGCTCTCGGAATAATCAACGAGCTGCACATGAACTCCTGCGATATGGAGCGCCTCTGCTCCGAGTTCATGTTCCACCTGCGCGACCTGATGATAGTCAAGACGGTCAAGAATGCGGACAGCATTCTGATAGCGACAGACGATGAGCTGAAATCTCTCAAAGCTCTTGCGGAAAAGCTGCCGCTTGAAGAGCTGCTCTATGATTTGAATATTATCGAAGACACATTCTCGCAGATAAAGCGCGCGTCGAATAAGAGAATACCGCTCGAAATGGCGTTTGTGAAGCTCTGCTCCGAGTCGCTCGATTCGGAAAATGACGCTCTGCTCAGAAGAATATCCGCGCTCGAAGCTAAATTGGCTTCCGGCAATTTCACGGCAGCAAGTGTTTCAGCACTCGTTGAAAATAAGCCGAAAGCTCCCGAACAAGTTAAAACAGCCGTTCCCGAGCCTCAACAGCAGACAAAAGCGGAAGAAGTGAAAAAAGCTCCCGAACCGAAAACGGAAGCTCCCGCCGAGCACCACGCTCCCGCGCCCTCACCCGATGGCACGAACGGCGAGACAGTTCCGTTCTCCCGCTGGGCGGAGGTCATGGACGAGCTTCAGAAAGTCGATGCGCCGCTCCACGGAATACTCAACGGCGCGAGCGGATATGAGCGCGACAACTTTATTCTTATAAAGAGCGAGAATCCCGCGCTCTCGTCTTTCATTAAGCAGGACACCCACGCGGTGCTCTTAATGAAAGCGATTTTCACGGTCACCGGCAAACGGTATAAAATAGGTCTTTATAAAGCCCCGGAACAGCACAGCGGTAAAGACCCGCTTGAAGGGCTTATAAAAAAAATAAACGATTTTAAAAACAGTTGAAGTAAGGAGAAATAATCATGAAAGCAAGAATCCCCGGCGCCCAGCAGGGCGGCAGTGCAAATATGATGAAGAAAATTCAGGAGATGCAGGAGGAGATGGCTCGCGTTCAGCAGGAGGTCGAAGAGACCGAGTTCACTGCGAGCGCAGGCGGCGGAGCTGTTGAAGTGACCGTCAACGGACGCCACGAGGCTGTTTCCATAAAAATGGCTCCCGAGATAATCGACCCCGAAGAGCCGGAGATGCTCGAGGATCTGATAATCGCCGCTTTCAACGAGAGCGTGCGCAAGGCTAACGACGCTATGGAGCAGGGCATGGAGCGCGCCAAGGGCGGACTTTCCATCCCCGGACTTTTCTGATATGGCGCAGAACAATGCCGCTCCGCTCGCGAGACTGATAGAGCAGTTCGAGCGTCTGCCGGGAATCGGCAGAAAAAATGCCCAGAGGCTCGCCTATCACATTCTTTCGATGACGGACGAGCAGGCAAAAGAATTTGCCGACACGATAGTCGAGGCGAAAACAAAAATTCACCGCTGCCCCGTCTGCTGTGACTTAACAGACGCGGAGCTCTGCCCGATATGCAAGAGCCCGTCGAGGGACAAGAGCGTTATCTGCGTTGTCGAGGATCCGAAAGCGGTCATGGCTATCGAGCGCACGCACGAGTTCGGCGGAGTATATCACGTTCTCCACGGGCTGATATCCCCGATGAACGGAGTCGGTCCCGACGATCTCTGCATAAAAGAGCTTGTCAACAGACTCGGCGACGGCGAAGTAAAAGAGCTTATCATGGCTACCAATCCTACAGCCGAGGGCGATGTCACGGCTCTGTTTATCTCAAGGCTCGTAAAGCCGCTCGGAGTGAAAGTATCGCGCCTTGCTTACGGAATCCCCGTCGGCGCGGATCTTGAATATGCCGATAATTTTACTCTCACAAAGGCTATCGAGGGCAGAAAAGAACTCTGATAAAAAGAAAAGTTTTCCACATTCTTTTAGTTTTCCACATATTGGTTTTCCACACTTTCCACATCGGCGTTTTTATGGGTGTGGAAAAGTAAAATCTTTCCTCATCCGATGTGGAAAACTCAGAATCGTATTTTCATTGACAGTAAAGGGACAGAGGCACTTTTCCTCACTTTCAACACCCTCTACTACTACTACTAAATATAATATTTATTTATTCACAGACAGGGAGGATCTTTCATGAAATTTGTTTGCGGCACGGCGGAGCTCTCCGAGGCTTGTCTCAACGTGCAGAGAGCAGTATCGACCAAAACGTCGATACCCGCAGTAGAAGGTATTCTCATAAAGGCAGTCAGCGGTCAGCTCATTCTCACGGGCTATGACCTTGAGCTCGGCATAAATACCGCAATAAAGGCGACAGTCGAAGAGGAGGGCTCGATAATTATCAACGCCCGCATTCTCTGCGACATTCTGCGTAAGCTCCCCGGCGAGAGCGTGCGCTTCGAGTCCGACGCGAGACTTCTTGCAAGCATCGTCAGCGGCAACGCAAAATATTCGCTTATCGGTATGAGCGCGGAGGAATATCCCGAGCTCCCGTCAGTATCGGGCGGATATCCTATTGTTATCAATCAGGGCGTTTTAAAAGATATGGTCAGGCAGACTATATTCGCCGTCGCAGTCAACGACAGCAAAGTCGTTCACACGGGCGTCAAGTTTGATATCAGCGGCAATATACTGAAGCTCATTGCAATCGACGGATTCAGACTCGCCGTCAGAAAAGAGAATATAGATTATTCCGGCGACGATATCTCGTTTATAGTCCCCGCGAAGACGCTCTCCGAGATAATGAAGCTGATGAACGACGATGACGGAACTATCTCGCTCGGAGTCGGCAAGAGACATATAGTCTTTGAAATCGGCTCTTACAGCGTCGTTTCGAGACTTCTTGAAGGCGAATTCTTAAATTACGAATCCGCTATCCCGCCCAAATGCACAACAAGAGTCAGAGTCAACACCCGCGACATGATAAATTCGATCGACCGCGCTTCGCTCATTATCAGCGAGAAATACAAGAGCCCTATTAAGTGCGTTTTCGCCGACAATATGATAAGACTCTCGAGCGTCACCTCGCTCGGTACTGCGAGCGACAGCGTCCCGGCTGAGATAGACGGCGACGATGTTGAAATAGGCTTCAATAACAAGTATCTGACC
This sequence comes from Ruminococcaceae bacterium UBA6855, assembly GCA_002451755.1. Taxonomy (GTDB): domain Bacteria; phylum Bacillota; class Clostridia; order Oscillospirales; family Acutalibacteraceae; genus CAG-177. The sequence continues at coordinate 3,153 of DKDF01000094.1, read as the reverse complement.
GACGCTCTGCGCGTTGCGGATACAGACGAAGTCAATTTCAAGCTCAACGGCCCCGTCTCGCCGATAATAATCCTTCCGCCCGAGGGCGATAGCTTCCTGTTCCTCGTGCTGCCCGTTAGAATAAAGACTGAGTAAGAAGGATAGAAATGGTTAAAAAACTCAAAGTCAGAATAAAAGAGAAACCTGTCACGGAGAAAAAGATAGACACCGAGTTTATCCGCCTCGACGCTTTTCTGAAGCTCTGCGACGCAGTTGTGACCGGCGGACACGCAAAGTTCGTTATCCAGGACGGAGAAGTAAAAGTCAACGGCGAAGTCTGCACTTCGCGCGGCAAAAAGCTCCGTCCAGGAGATACGGCTGAGTTTGAACATAAAATATACAAAGTTATCTGATATGTATGTAACACAGCACAATGCAAAAGATTTCCGCAATCTTGAAAATGCAGTAATTTCGCCGGACAGGTCTATAAATATAATCTTCGGCGAAAACGGTCAGGGCAAGACTAATCTTATCGAGAGCATCTGGCTCTTCACCGGCTGCCACAGCTTCAGGACGAGGAAAAATTCCCAGCTTATACGCGAGAACTGCGAGCGCAGTATGCTCGATATAAGCTTTTTTGCATTTGACAGAGATCAGACAGCGCGGCTCGAGCTGACGGATAAAAAGAACGTGTGGATAAACGGCGTTCATAAAGACACTCCGCGAAGATTAATAGGCGAATTCCCGGCGGTGCTGTTTTCTCCGGCAACGCTGTCTATAGTTCAGGACGGACCGGGCGAGCGCAGAAAATTTATAGACATAGCGATAAGCCTTGTCAAACCAAACTACGCCGGGATACTTTCAAAATATATTAAAACTCTTTCAGAGCGCAACGCTCTGCTGCGTCAGGCGGCGGCGAGCGGAAATATCAGCTCCGATATGTTCTTTTCATGGGACGCACAGTTATCAACACTTGGAGCAAAAATACTTCGCTACCGCTTTGAATATCTCGAGATGATAAAAAAGCAAGCGGCGGAAAATTATTCCGGAATAACCGCCGGGCGCGAAAAGCTGACGGTAAAATATGATACATTCTGCAAAGCTACAGATTTCGACGAGCAGACAGCGGCGCAGACTATGCTCGACGAGCTTGAAAAAAATCGCGAGACCGATATCCGCCGCCAGTTTACCGGCACAGGTCCGCACAAAGACGATCTTTCGTTTTTTATAAACAACAGAAACGCCCGCATCTACGGCTCACAGGGTCAGCAGAGATCCTGTGCCCTCTCGCTGAAATTAGCCGAGGCGGATATACTCGAAAAAATCACGGACGAAAGCCCGATAATCCTGCTCGACGATGTCATGAGCGAGCTTGACGACGGGCGTCAGGAACTGCTGCTCGAACGCCTCGGAAAAAGGCAGGTTTTCATAACCTGCTGCGATCCGTCCCAGCTGCTGCGGCTTCAAAAAGGCAAGGCGTTTGAAATGACGGACGGCAGTATAAATGAAATATGAGGAGGGAGACTGATGTATCTTCATCTCGGTCAGGACAAGGTCGTGAGCATGGACGAGATAGTCGGGATATTTGATCTCGACACTTCGACCGTCTCAAAAGCCACGCGCGATTATCTCGCGAAAGCAGAAAAGGACGGCTGCGTCACGAATGTCTGCACCGATCTTCCGAAATCGTTTATAGTCTGCATTGGCAGAGACAAAAAAACGCACGTCTATATTTCACAGATATCGTCGTCAACGCTGCTCAAACGCACAGAGTATGTTGACAGTCTTTCAAATATCTGAGTGAGGGGATAACAAATGAAAAAAATTAATACCGGAATAAACCTCTTTAAGCTGTTTTCCATGTTCATGATAGCCTTGCTTCATGTTCTAGGAATGGGCGGGATAACCGGAGCTGCCGCGGGAACAAGCAGCTACTATCCGGTTTATCTCATGCAGAATGCGGCATTCTGCGCGGTCAACTGCTACGCACTCGTCAGCGGATATCTTATGCTCGGCAAAAAGATAAAGCCGTCGAGGATAACGGAACTGTGGTTCGAAGTATTTTTTTACAGTGTCAGTATTTCCGCAATTATGATGATTGTTTACCGTGATCTTTTCAGCGCAAGGAATATTGTCTATGCGGTTACTCCGATAATTTCAAATCAGTATTGGTATATGACATCGTATTTCATGATGTATCTGTTCGTCCCGATGATGAATAAGTTTGCAGACGCGGCAAATAAAAAAGTTTTCACCGCCACTATTGTGGTCATTCTCGTTTTGACGACCGGATCTCTTATGATAAAACAGGACGGATTCAGATTAAACGACGGCTACAGCCCGATATGGCTCATGGTCATGTATCTTGTCGGTGCATATATGAAAAAATTTAATGTTGAAGCAAAAATGAAAAAATGGCTTGCTCTTTTGCTCTATGTTATTTCTTCTTTATGTAGTTTCATATTGTGTGTATTTTCAAAGAAGCTGTTAAAAATTATGCTGGGAAATGACATAAGCTATCTGAGTTATACTTCGCCATTTGTTGTCCTGTCCGCAGTCTTCCTTTTCATATTCTTCTCGAAGCTGAAATTCGGAAAGAAAACGGAGAAGCTTATAAATTATATAACCCCCGCCGCTCTCGGAGTTTATCTGATACATACCCACCCGCTCGTGTTCAACAAGCTGATAAAAGATATCGCGATGCCGCTCGTCAACCACGGCACGGCGGCGATGATTTTCGGCTCGATTGCAATGGCGCTCGCTGTATTTATAATATGTATAGTAATAGACCTTCTGAGAATACAGCTTTTCAGGCTGATAAGAATAAACGCACTGTGCAAAAAGCTCGACGAAGTGTTTAACAGCAAAAAGAAAAAGACGATTGAAATCGAAGAGCCGGCAATTGAAGCTGAGCCGTTTGAAGAAACAATAAATATATAAAAAGCAAAGCCGGAAGAAAAATCTTTCGGCTTACAACATGTCGATAAACCCATTTTTTTGATTCGCAGGAATCAGAATTAATGCCTCCCTTGTGTAAAGGGAGGTGGCGCGGAGCGCCGGAGGGATTGTTTTGAATAAGCTGCAAATTTTCAAAAATACCGGGTATTTTGAACTTTCATCACAGCAACCCCTCAGTCACGGCTTCGCCGTGACAGGGCGGAAAGTCAAGCAAGT
>DKDF01000115.1:17447-17647 GCA_002451755.1 Ruminococcaceae bacterium UBA6855 | reverse complement strand
CGAAGAGCTGATGCAGGACTTCGACTTTGCGGCGAGCCTCATGCCCGGCAAAAAGAAGCTCAATCTTCACGCAAGCTACGCCATATTTGAAAACGGCGAGTTCGCCGACCGCGACAAGATCGAGCCGCGCCATTTTGAAAAATGGGTCAAATTCGCAAAGGAACGCGGCATGGGAATAGATTTCAATCCCACATTCTTAT
>DKDF01000115.1:10920-17426 GCA_002451755.1 Ruminococcaceae bacterium UBA6855 | reverse complement strand
CTTCTCGCACCCGATGGTGAAGGACAATCTCACCCTCTCGTCGCCCGACGAAGAGGTGCGCCGCTTCTGGATAGAGCACGGCAAGAGATGTATTGAAATATCAGAATATTTCGCAAACGAGACGGGCGTACCATGCCTGATGAACATCTGGATCCCCGACGGATATAAGAATATCCCCGCCGACAGGCTCGGCCCGCGCAAGAGATTCAAAGATTCGCTCGACGAGATACTCTCGGTACCCTATGACAAGTCGAAAGTTTTCGTCTGCCTTGAATCAAAGGTTTTCGGAATCGGACTCGAGTCATACACAGTCGGCTCCGCCGAGTTCTGCATGAACTACGTCGCCTCAAAGGGCATCACTCCCCTGATGGACAACGGTCACTATCACCCGACAGAAGTTGTGTCGGACAAGATATCCTCGATGCTCCTGTTCAACGACCGCATCGCGCTGCACATCACGCGCGGAGTCAGATGGGACAGCGACCATGTCGTTATTCTCGACGACGAGACGAAAGAGATAGCCAAAGAGATAGTCCGAAACGACGCGCTCGGCAGAGTGTTTATAGCGACCGACTATTTTGACGCTTCGATAAACAGGATATCCGCATGGGTCACGGGAATCAGGAGCGTTCACAAGGCTCTGCTTCTCGCACTGCTCGAGCCGAACGAGAGGATGAAAAAGCTTCAGGACGAAAGCCGTTTCACGGAGCTCATGGTGCTGCAGGAGGACATGAAAACGGCGCCGTTCGGCGACATCTGGGACGAATATCTCAGGCGCGAAAATATCCCAGCCGACTATATATCACCCATACTCGACTACGAAAAGAATACACTGGAGGCAAGAAAATGAAAGACATCCTGATTGCGCCCTTTGTGCAGGAAATGATGCAGACCACCGCAAATATGTACCGTCTCGGCTGGGACGAGAGAAACGGCGGCAACATAAGCTATATGCTCGACGAAAAGGAAGTCGGCGAATATCTCGACCTCACCAAAGTTATCAGAACTATCCCGACCGGCTTTGACGCAAAGCCGCTTATCGGCAAGATATTCATCGTCACCGGAACGGGCAAATACTTCAAGAATGTTCAGTTCGACCCCGAGAACAATCTCGGCATCATAAGAATCGCCGAGGACGGCACGACTGCCGAGCTGCTCTGGGGCTACTCCGACGGCGGCAGATTCACAAGCGAGCTGCCCGCTCACCTGATGAGCCACATGGCGAGACTCAGCGTTGACCCGGAGAACAGAATCGTCATGCACTGCCACCCGACGAACACGCTCGCAATGAACTATATACACGAGCTTGACGAGAAGAAGATAACCCACACCCTTTGGGAGATGTGTACCGAGTGCATCGTCGTTTTCCCGGACGGGGTCGGCGTTCTGCCGTGGATGCTCTGCGGCACGAACAGCATCGGCGAAGCGACTGCGGAAAAGATGAAGGAATTCCGCCTCGTTATCTGGGGAATGCACGGAATCTACGGCGCAGGCAAGACTATGGACGAGACTTTCGGTCTTATTGAGACAGTCGAAAAGGCGGCGCAGATATATATGCTCACCGCGCACATGCCGAGGATAAACACGATAAAGGATAGCGAGATGCAGGAACTCGCCGAGTTTTTCGGAGTCAAATACAGAAAAGATTTTCTTAATCTGTAAAATACAAGTGCAAGCCGCATTCTACAGTGCGGCTTGCTTCTATAAACGGAGTAAATGTCCTGCTGATTCTCTGCGAATCCGCACTCTGCATTATTACAATAATATCGATAAGCAGAAAGATAAAACGCAAAAGCTGAATAAGCAAAACAAGCGACCGTCAGGATTTATCCCGGCGGTCGTTTTGTTATTTAATCATCAGGTCGGCTATTGTTATGCCGTCGAAGAAATCATTGATGAGTTTATCGAGCTTCGTCCACATCGCGCGGGTACGGCATGAGCCGGCATTCTCGCAGGGGTCGCAGCCGCCCTCAACGCACGAGACGGGAGCGAGCGAGCCTTCGGTGAGCTTCAGAATCTCGCTGACTCTGTACTCCTCCGGCTTTCTTTTGAGCCGGTAGCCGCCGCCCTTTCCGTGCGCGCCTTCGACAAGCCCCGCTTTCGAGAGCGTTGTCATAATGCTTTCGAGATATTTGAGCGAGAGTTCTTCGCGCTCGGCAATCTCCTTGAGCGGGATAAACGCGCCGTCTTTTTCATTTTCGGCAAGATCCGCCATGACGCGCAGGGCGTATCTGCCGCGGCTTGATACCATCATAGTTTTACACCATGCGGCAGCCGCAGCTCTCGCAGTCCTCGCACTCGGGGAACTTGCTGTGGTCATACTCGATGCCGTTCTTGTCGTAGTAATCCTTGACGGCGGACTTTATAGCCTCTTCGGCGAGCACGGAGCAGTGCAGCTTGTGCGCCGGGAGTCCGTCGAGCTCATCGACGACCTGCTTATTTGTGACGGCAAGAGCCTCGTCAATAGTCTTGCCCTTTATAAGCTCGGTAGCCATGGAGGACGAGGCTATTGCGCTCGCACAGCCGAAAGTCTCAAACTTGACATCGTCGATTTTTCCGTCTTTTATCTTGAGATACATCTTCATTATATCGCCGCACTTCGCGTTGCCGACCTCGCCGACACCGTCCGCATCGGCGATCTCGCCGACGTTGCGCGGATTCATGAAATGATCCATAACCTTATCGCTGTATAATGCCATTTTGAATTACTCCTCTCAGAAAGTGAATTTTCTCTCGCCGCTCAGAAGCTCTTTCCACACGGGCGAAAGATCTCTAAGATATTTGACAACCTTGGTGGTCTCTTCGATTATATAATCGACCTCTTCCTGCGTGTTCTCCTCGCTGAGCGTCAGGCGCAGGGAGCCATGGGCAACCTCATGCGGGCGGCCGATAGCGAGAAGCACATGGCTCGGATCGAGCGAACCCGAGGTGCAGGCGGAGCCAGAGGAAGCGCATATGCCCTTTGCATCGAGCAGAAGCAGAAGCGACTCGCCCTCGATACCCTCGAAGCAGAAGCTGACATTGCCGGGCAGACGCTTTGTGCGGTCTCCGTTCAATGCGCTGTGCGGTATCTTTGCAAGGCCCTCTATAAGTCTGTCGCGCAGAGCGGACACTTTCTCGGCGTTTGCATCGATATTGGCGTTCGCCTCTTTGAGAGCCGCGACCATGCCGACGATACCGGGGATATTTTCGGTGCCTGCACGCTTGCCGCGCTCCTGCGCACCGCCCTCGATAATATTCGTCAGTCTGACACCCTTGCGGGCATAGAGAAGTCCGACGCCCTTGGGTCCGTGGAACTTATGAGCCGAGAGGGAGAGCATATCGATATTCTCTTCCTTGACATTTATATGGACATGACCGACAGCCTGAACGGCATCGGTATGGAAGATAACGCCCTTTTCTTTACATACAGCACCTATCTCGGCGATAGGCTGGATGCTGCCGATCTCGTTGTTTGCGTACATAACAGACACAAGGCAAGTGTCCTCGCGGATAGCGTCAGCGACCTGCTGAGCCGAGACCATACCATTTTCGTGCACATCGAGGAGCGTCACTTCAAAGCCCTCTTTTTCGAGCTTCTTGAGCGTATGCAGGATTGCGTGATGCTCGAACGCGGTGGAGATTATATGCTTCTTACCCTTTCTTGCGCCGATAGCCGCCGCGGAAACGAGCGCTTGATTATCAGCCTCGCTGCCGCCGGAGGTAAAGGTTATTTCGTTGGGCTCGCAGCCAAGAACCTCAGCCGCCTCTTCGCGTGCTTTTCTCAGCGCGTCCGCCGCAGCCTGTCCGACGGAATGGAGGCTCGACGGGTTGCCGTAAACCTTGTCCATATACGGCAGCATCGCTTCTATTGCTGTGCGGCTCGTCTTTGTCGTGGCCGCGTTATCAACATAGATAGTGGTCATTTATATCAGAACTCCTCTCAATAATCAAGTATGTTCACAGGAAAACAAATCATTCGACCCGTTCCCCCGATTCCGCAACGATTATATACCCATTTACATACTATGTCAATAGGTTGAATAAAAAAAGATACAGAGCAGAGGACAACTCCCCTGCTCTGTGAATTAAAATTTTTATTCTGCTTTCTTTGCGCCGTTTTCGAGAGCCGCATCAGCCCATGCGGCGATATAATCCTCGACCTCATCACGGTTTGTCTCGTTGAGAATCTCATGTCTGCCGCCGTCAAAGAGCTTGAGGGTGACATCGTGGCCTGTAGCCTTGAGATCCTCGGCGACCTGAGTCACGCCCTTTGAATAATCGCCGACGGGATCCATTGAACCGGAGACGACGAGAACCGGGATATCGGTAGAGAGCTGCTCATACCAATCCTTGCCGGAGACGGAATTGAGGACAGAGAACAGGTCTTTATAGCCCGCCGCGCTGAAGAGGAAGCCGCAGTATTTATCGTCGATATATTTCTGAACCTCGTCCTCGTCTCTGGTAAGCCAATCGAACTCGGTCTTGACATTGTCGAACTTCTTGTTGTAGTTGCCGAAAGCGAGGTTGTTGATAAACTCGCTCTTATGACGGCTGCCGCGGCTCTTGCCGACGAAGCTTGCAAGCTTTATGGCAATAGGTGCGGCGGGATTCTTTCCGCTTGTGCCGCAGAAGATGGCCGCCTGAACATCATTATATTTAGCGGTATAGCTTCTCGCGATGAACGAGCCCATGCTGTGACCGAAGAATACGACGGGCTTGCCGTGGTACTCCTCGCGGGCGATATCGGTAAGCGAGCGGCAGTCGATGACAAAATCTCTCCAGCCGTCCTTCTCGCCAAAATAGCCGAGGTCATCGTCGGACGCGACGGACTTGCCGTGACCGATATGATCCTGTGCAAAGACAGCATAGCCGTGCTCGCAGAGCTTCTTCGCAAAACGGGCGTAACGCTCGCCGTGCTCCGCCATACCGTGGGTTATCTGGAATATTGCCTTGACGCTGTCCTTATCCGCGGGCGCCCAGCTGCGCGCGTAGATATCGCAAAGACCAGTTGCGGATTTAAATGAATATTCTTTTCTTACGATTTCCATGATAAATTAAGCCTCCGATTTTACGGTGATCTTTAATACAAGACCGAAACGATCTCCTATATGTGATATTATAACATACAATAAACAAATTGTAATCCTTTTGTAAGGAAATAAGCGAAAAGTCTACATATCCTACAAAATGCAAATTACATAATTGTGTATTATATACAATCGCGCAGCTATATTAGTCGATTTATTGTTTTGACATCGATTTTACAAAAATCGGCTTTTTGATTTTACACCGAGTCTGTATGCTGTAGATGTAGGGTTCAGACCCGCAAAAACAAACATGACAGACAAGGAGATTTCGTTTATGAAAAAGATCATTTGCATTGCATCCGCGCTTCTTGCGGCACTTCTCATCTTCGCAGGATGCTCGCGCGGTAACAACGCATCGGGCACGGTCTCGACAGACGGCTCAACATCAATGGAAAAAGTCATAGGCGCGCTCGGCGAGTCTTTCACTGAAAAGAACAGCGGCGCAAAGTTCACTTACAATCCCACCGGCTCGGGCTCGGGAATCACCGCCGCGCTCGAAGGCCGCTGCGACATAGGGCTTTCAAGCAGAGCGCTCAAGGACGAGGAAAAGGCAAAGGGGCTGACGGAAACTACAGTTGCCCTTGACGGAATCGCAGTGATAGTGAATCCCTCTAATAATGTATCCGATCTTTCCGCCGAGCAGATAGCAAAAATCTACACCAGGGAAATCACAAACTGGAAAGAGGTCGGCGGCAGCGACGCTCAGATAGTTCTTATAGGGCGCGAAGCCGGAAGCGGAACAAGGGACGGATTTGAATCGATAACCGGCACGGCTGACAAATGCAAATACCGCCAGGAGCTGACTTCGACAGGCGACGTTATCGCAACTGTCGCGCAGAACCCCAATGCGATAGGCTACGCCTCGCTCGCGGCGATAAAGGACACGGTAAAGGCTCTCAAAGTAGACGGTGTTACCCCGACCGAGGACACCGTCAAAGACGGCAGCTACAAAATACAGCGTCCGTTTGTCTTTGTAACAAAGGCAGGAACCGAGCTTTCGGAAACCGCGCAGAAGTTCTTCGACTTCGCGACATCAAAGGAAGCCGCCGACATAATTTCAAAAGCCGGCGCAGTACCCGTAGCTTAAAACACAAAAGAGGCAGTCCGACGACCGCCTCTTTTTATCCGTTTCCGAAAGGCAGAAAAATATGAAAGATAAAAAAGTTCAGAGAAAAAGACTGTTTGAGGCAATTATCCACGGCATATTTCTCTTTCTCGGTTTAGTCACGGTAGGATGCGTACTGATAATAACCGTCTATCTTGTAATATCCGGCATACCCGCGATAAAGAAAATCGGGCTCGTCCCCTTTCTCTTCGGCAAATCGTGGTCGCCGACATCGGCAGAGCCGTCATACGGCATATTGCCGTTTATCCTGACGAGCATATACGGCACCGCGGGCGCAATTGTTCTCGGCGTGCCGGCGGGATTTCTTACGG
>DKDF01000115.1:5120-10781 GCA_002451755.1 Ruminococcaceae bacterium UBA6855 | reverse complement strand
TATACGGTCTTGTCGGCATGCTCGTGCTCGTCCCGGGAATACAGAAAATATTCAACCTGCCGGACGGAGCGAGCCTGTTCGCCGCTATAATCGTGCTCGCGGTTATGATACTGCCCTCGATAATAAAGGTTTCCGTCACCGCGCTTCAGTCGGTACCGAAAGAATACGAGGACGCGTCGCTCGCCCTCGGCGCAACGCCGACCGAAACATATTTCAGAATATCCGTACCCGCGGCGAAAAGCGGCATCGCAGCTGCTGTTGTGCTCGGCGTCGGCAGAGCGATCGGCGAAGCGATGGCTGTTATGATGGTTTCGGGAAACGCAGCAAATATGCCCGGGCTGTTTGAGAGCGTCCGATTTCTCACAACGGCGGTTGCAAGCGAGATGTCATATTCGAGCGGCCTGCAGCGTCAGGCACTGTTCTCCATAGCGCTTGTGCTGTTCCTGTTCATTATGATGATAAACGCCGTTCTCAATTTCTTTCTCAAAAAGGACAGGGAGGGCTGACGGATGAAAAGCAGAATACACACAAAGCGCAAAGCTTATGAGATATTGATGAAGACCATTGTCCGCATTGCCTCGGCCGCCGTCTGCCTGCTCGTGCTGTTTATGGCGGGCTATGTTATAACAAAAGGATTTCCCAACCTGTCATGGGAGCTGATATCCACATCACCGAGCTATCTTTCGGACAGGATAGGCATACTGCCCGACATACTCAACACGCTGTACATAATAATCGCTTCGCTCGTTATCATACTTCCCCTCGGCGTGGGCGCGGCGATATACCTCAACGAATACGCATCAAACAAAAAGCTCGTTGCGGTGATAGAATACGCGGCGGAGACGCTCTCTGGTATTCCGTCCATAATATACGGTCTTGTCGGCATGCTTTTCTTCTGCCAATTTATGGGCATGAAAACATCGCTTATGGCGGGCGCGCTGACGCTCGTTATCATGAACCTGCCAACGGTCATGCGCACAACTCAGGAGAGCCTGAAAACCGTTCCGCAGAGCTACCGTGAGGGTGCTTTCGGGCTGGGTGCGGGAAAATGGAGAACGATAAGAACCGTCGTCCTACCCGGCTGCATCGACGGCATAGTGACAGGCTGCATTCTTTCGGTAGGACGCATCGTCGGAGAGTCGGCGGCTCTGCTGTTCACGGCGGGCTTTGCGCACACGCTCAATAACTTTTTTGACGGACTCAAAAGCGCTGGCTCAACGCTCACGGTGGCGCTGTATGTCTATGCCAAGGAGCAGGGAGATTTCGCGACGGCATTTGCCATAGCGGCGATACTCATGGCGATGACAGTGCTTATAAACCTCTCAGCCTCACTTGTCTCGCGCTGCTTCAAAAAGCGCAAGCAGATATAAAGGAGAAAGATATGAAAGACAACAGTATAATTTCCGTCGGCAATTTAAATCTCTGGTACGGCGAGCATCAGGCGCTCAAAGATATAAATATAGAGATTGAAAGAAACAGCATAACAGCACTCATCGGTCCCTCGGGCTGCGGAAAGTCCACATTTTTAAAAACACTTGACAGAATGAACGATCTTATTCCGGGGGTAAAAATAACCGGAGAGGTAAGATACAACGGAGAAGATATCTTTTCGCAGTCTGTCGATGTCAGCGAGCTTCGGCGGCAGATCGGCATGGTTTTTCAAAAGCCGAACCCGTTTCCGATGAGTATATACGACAATGTCGCCTACGGGCCGCGCACGCACGGAATAAGATCGAAAGCGAAGCTTGACGAGATAGTTGAGCAGTCCCTGCGCGGAGCGGCGATATGGGACGAGGTAAAAGATCGTCTCAAAAAGAATGCTCTCGGACTTTCCGGCGGTCAGCAGCAGCGGCTGTGCATTGCTCGTGCGCTCGCGGTCGAGCCGGAGGTACTGCTCATGGACGAGCCCACGAGCGCTCTTGACCCGATATCGACCTCCAAAATAGAGGAGCTCGCCATAAACCTCAAGGAAAAATACACCATAATCATAGTGACCCACAACATGCAGCAGGCTGTCAGAATATCGGACAATACTGCATTTTTCCTGCTCGGCGAGCTGATAGAGTGCGGAGCTACTGACGAAATATTCTCTCAGCCGAAGGACAAGCGCACAGAAGACTATATAACCGGGAGGTTCGGATAATGAGAAGCAGATTTGACGAACAGCTTGCGCTGCTCAACAGAGAAATGATAGAGATGGGCGCACTTTGCGAAAAGGTTATCTCTCTCGCCGCAGGCGCTCTGGAAAGCGGAGACTCCGCCGCCGCTTCCAAAGTCTCCCCTTTTGACAGCGAAATAGACGAAAAAGAGAGAACGATAGAGTCGCTGTGCCTGAAGCTGCTTCTCCAGCAGCAGCCCGTTGCACGCGATCTGCGCCAGATATCCGCCGCGCTCAAAATGATAACCGACATGGAGCGCATCGGCGACCAGGCAGAGGACATAGCGGAAATAATCACCTTTCTCGGCGGACGCGGCGACGAAAGCGGAGGACTTCTTGTAAATATGGCGCATTCCGTTATAAAAATGGTAACACAAAGTATTGATGCATACGTAAAATGTGATACAATATTAGCGCAGGATGTCATAAGTCAGGACGACACGGTGGACACATATTTCGACGAGGTCAAGAAAAAGCTTATCTCAAGGATAGCCAACGACCCATCGGACGGCGAATACATACTCGACCTTCTTATGATAGCCAAATACTTTGAACGCATAGGCGACCACGCGACCAACCTTGCCGAATGGGTCATATTTTCGGTAACGGGAGAGCACAAGGAGGATTAACTTATGATCTGGTGCGTTGAGGACGACGCGAGCATACGTGACATTGAGGTTTATGCACTGCAATCGACAGGAATAGAAGCCAGGGGCTTCGAGGACGGCACTTCGTTCTGGGAGGCTTTAAACGGCGGCGAGAAGCCGGAGCTTGCGGTTATCGATGTTATGCTGCCCGGCATCAGCGGCATCGATCTTCTGCGCAGGATGAAAGCGTCTTCGGAGCTCTGCGACATTCCCGTTGTTATGGCGACGGCAAAGGACACCGAATACGACAAGATAACAGGGCTCGACCTCGGCGCGGACTACTATCTGACGAAGCCGTTCGGTGTGATGGAGCTCGTCTCCTGCGTCAAGGCAGTTCTGCGCCGCTGCAAGCCCAAGGCGCAGGAGCATATTCTGAAAGCGGACGGGCTTGAGGTGAACCTCGACGAGCACACGGTCACGGGCGACGGCAAAAAGATAGTTCTGACATACAAAGAATTCGAGCTTCTCAAGCTCTTTCTTTCGAACCCGGGCACGGCATTCACGCGCGACAAGCTGATGGAGGAAGTCTGGAGCACGGACTACTGCGGCGAGACGCGCACGGTTGACATGCACATACGCACGCTGCGCCAGAAGCTCGGCAGGTTCGGCGAGATGATAAAGACGGTTCGCGGAGTCGGCTACCGTCTGGAGGCCGGCAAATGACAAAGCGGATTTTCAGATCGATTTTCTTCGCGGCGTTCTGCGTGCTCTTAGCGTCGCTCGCCATAATCACCGGATGCCTGTACGAATACTACAGCAACGCATTTGAAAATCAGATGAGAGACGAGCTCAATCTCGCCGCCGCGGCGGTAGACATGAGCGGGAGCGGATATCTCGAATCCATAAAAACCGACAGATTCCGTCTGACGCTGATAAGTGCCGACGGAAAAGTGATATACGACACCCGCGAGGATGCGGACACGCTCGCTAACCACGCGGACAGAGAAGAGATAAAGGAAGCTCTTGAAATGGGCGAGGGACACAGCACGAGGTACTCCTCCACCCTGCTCAAAAAGACGACATATATCGCGAAGAAGCTCGCCGACGGCAATGTTCTCAGGATTTCATCGAGCCGTGAGACTATAGGTGTGCTTGTCTTTGAGGCGATGCAGCCGATACTTATAGTGATAGTCGCCGCGCTGATAATCTCGGCGGTCATTGCGGCGCGGCTTTCAAAGAAGATAGTCGAGCCGCTCAACTCGCTCGACCTCGAGCACCCGCTCGAAAACAAGACATATGACGAAATCGCTCCCCTGCTCAGCAGGATAAACCGCCAGCACGAGCAGATAAAAGAACAAATAAAGGCTCTGCAGAAAAAGACGGACGAGTTCACGCAGATAACGGACAACATGAAAGAGGGGCTTGTGCTCCTCGACAACGACGGAAAGATACTGAGCATAAACCCCGCCGCGTGCCGACTGTTTGAAGCGGACGAAGAATGCATCGGCAAGGATTTTGTTTCAATTGACCGCAGCTGCGATATATCCGCCGCGATAAAGCGCGCCGAAGAGAGCGGACACAGCGAGACGCGCACAAAATACAGCGGGAGGATATATCAATTTGACATCAGCCGCATAGAGTCTGACGGCTCGGCGCGCGGATCGGTAATTTTGTTCTTCGACATGACGGAACAGCAGAATGCCGAGAAGATGCGGCGCGAGTTCACGGCGAACGTATCGCACGAGCTGAAAACTCCGCTTCAGGGCATAATCGGGAGCGCGGAGCTTATCGAAAACGGAATGGTTCGGGACGAGGATATGCCGCGCTTTGTCGGGCACATACGCTCGGAGGCGCAGAGGCTCGTCAGTCTTATAAATGATATAATCAGGCTCTCTCAGCTCGACGAGGGCGACGAGATGCCGCATGAAAGAATAGGACTTCTCTCGCTGTCGCAGGAGATCGCCGAAGACCTCGGAGACGCGGCGAAGAAGAAAGATGTGACGCTCACTGTCAGCGGAAACGAAGCATATGTTTTCGGCGTTCCCAGACTGCTCTACGAAGTAATATACAACCTCTGCGACAACGCGATAAAATATAACCGCGAGGGCGGGAAGGTTGATATAAGTGTAGATAGCGCCGGCGGTGCGGCGAAGCTCACTGTTTTGGACACGGGAATAGGCATAGCGCCGAAGCATCAGGCAAGAATTTTTGAGCGGTTCTACCGGGTTGACAAGAGCCATTCAAAGGCGACCGGCGGCACAGGACTTGGGCTGTCGATAGTCAAGCATGCTGTGCAATATCACGGCGGCACGGTTTCTATAGAGAGCGAAGAAAACAAAGGCACGCGCATAACGGTTACACTGCCGCTGAGTGAATAAGAGAAAAGCATCCGCGATGAAAAAATCACGGATGCTTTAAATTTTATTATTTTATTCCGACTTTTCGCGCATGTCCGCGAGGCGTTCGGCTTTCTTCCTGACCTTGCGGCGGCGGTCGAAACAATAGATGAGCGCGCCTATCGAGACTATATCGATAACAACGACCATATCCCAGAAGATTCCCACCACGACCATTGCGGCAAAGAGCAATATTGCGAACACCTTTTTGCTGCTCTTGAACGCGGTTTTGATAACTTTGAAGCGGACTTTCTTCCACGCGGTGCAGATGATTATAACAGCGAGGGTCGCAGTCGGCACGCGCATTATCACGGGATGGGCAAGAATCGAGAGCACGATCATAATAACCGCGGCAAAGATTCCGGTCATTCGGGTCTCGCCATCGGAGCTTTCATCGCCGACTGTCATTCCGTCGCACATCGGGCAGATTATCGATCTTAAGCCCTTGAACGCGAGCGAGCTGCGGACAACCGAGAGCTGATTTTCTTTCATCAGCGTATCGGCGACAAGGACGACCACG
>DKDF01000115.1:4948-5091 GCA_002451755.1 Ruminococcaceae bacterium UBA6855 | reverse complement strand
CCGCCCACGCATATATAAACGACGGGAGAAGCTTCTCGGGAGTGACATCAAAAATACTGATATCGCCGACAAGCAGAAAGCTCGGCGTAGAAGCAAAACTGCCGACCTCGTCTATGGCGGTACGCTCCGCGACTGGATTGAGG
>DKDF01000115.1:191-4857 GCA_002451755.1 Ruminococcaceae bacterium UBA6855 | reverse complement strand
TGCAGGCACTTTGCGGCTGAGTTTTTTGAACTTTATCGGATAGGTTATCATTATGACGAGGGTTATCGTGCCGTAGAGCACGCCGCGCCAATTGGAGTGGAAGCCGTATGAGCGATAAGCGACAAGGGTGTCAAAAGCGGAGCCCGCCGGGACGCCTATACCGAAATAGTAATTGACCTGAATTATACACAGCACGGCGGCGACAATAAAAGTTACCGCGCCGAGAGCCGCGGGAGGTATCTTGAAGAAAGATTTATTGAACTGAATAGTTGCGACAAAGAGCAGAAGCATACCCGCAATAATGCAGGAGAGCATCGCGCCGGGGACGCCGATCGTATTCGCCGCATAGATAAGTATCGCGAACACCTCGACATGGGGCGTCGGAATTCTGTTCGGGCTGCCCGATCCTATAATACACGCCACTATCGCGCCGACAAGTCCTGCCGCCGCGCCGAACGGCGAATTGCTGCCGAAAGCGAGTGCGAGAGGGAATATCCAGCCGACCGCGGTCAACGAGCCGAGGGCATCCTTTTTCAGTTTCTGCAAATCATATTTTCCGCTTTTTTTCAAAAACCTCACTCCGTTCCTCCGATATTATATTATATCGCTCCGCTTTTTTCAAGACGGATTCAAAAGCGAGGCAAATTATCATTATAATATTGATTTGAAGCCGCGCGGGATATATAATAAAAAGAAAGGACAGGAGGAAAAGAACCATGATGAACATATGGCACGACATAGCTCCGGAGAGAATAAAGAGCGACGACTTTGTCGCCTGCATTGAGATATCCAAGGGCGGCAAGAACAAATACGAGATGGACAAGGAGACCGGTATGCTCAAGCTCGACCGCGTTCTCTATACCTCGACCCACTACCCCGCCAACTACGGCTTCATCCCGCGCACATACGCCGACGACAACGACCCGCTCGATGTTCTCGTACTGTGCAGCGAGGCGATACTGCCGATGACGCTCGTAAAATGCTATCCGATAGGTGTCATCAAGATGATCGACAGCCAGTCTATCGACGAGAAGATAATCGCTATCCCCGACCGCGACCCGAACTACAACGCATACAGAGATGTCAACAGCCTGCCCAGGCACATTCTTGACGAGATAATGCATTTCTTCAGCGTATACAAAATGCTTGAGGGCAAGGAGACGATAGTCAAGGAGCTGTGCGGACGCGATGTTGCGATAGATATAGTCAGCAAGTGCATCAAGGCATATGAAGACAAGTTCGGAGACGAACAGAACTGAATAACGACAAAAGCTGCCGGGAAAACCGACAGCTTTTATTGTTATATCATATTTTAAAAAGTTATCTTGACATTGACGGTGCCGGAAACGGGCTTGACAACAAGCTTTGCCGCGCCGTTTTCGCCGACAGATTCGAGCTCATACTCGCAGCCCTCGACGGTCTTTGCGGGCTTATGTATATAAATCTCCGTCGGAGCGGCGCACTCGCCGTCACCCTCGTAGCTGAGATTGAATTCCTGAGTCGACTGATCGAAGCCGTATGAAACGAGTCTGCCGCTGACAGCGACGGGATAAGGACGGCTGAGGACTTTCATCAGCGGGCTGTTGAACATATCGTCAACATAGTGCCAATAAGTGAAGCCCCACTTGTGCTGCTCGAAGAAGTTGACAAGGAACTCTATGTGCGGGAGCCAATCCTCGCCCTCGCCGCCGAAGCCGCCCCATTCGCCTACGAGCACGGGTGCATCGAGTCTGTCCTGAGTTCTGACGTGTTCCTCAAATATAGCTCCGGCTCTGTCGTTGCTCGCATACTTATACTGCGGAGTATCGACCATGAAATCGTAGCCGTGAGGAGTGAAGCAGAAGTTCTTCTCGCGCTTGCCGTTGACTTCTATCGCGGGAGTCGAGCACGGGATGCAGGTGTTCGACCAATAGCAGTTCTCAATGACGAGTATGCCCTTGTCTGTGACCTCGCGGATAGCGGTAGAAACTTTGTTGATAAACGGAGAATACTTCTCGATATCGAACTTTCTGACATATTCGTATCCGGCTTTGCGCGTGACATCCTTGAGGACATCTCCGGTTATCTGCTCGAGATATTTGACCTCGTCGCGTCTCTGCTTGTTGAGGAAATCGCCGACGAGTTTGAAGCACTTGACGCGCTTATCGCCGATAACGGTGCCGACAGCGGTGGAGATGAGCTTTTTGAAGAGCTTGCCGCCGTCCGAACCGAGGAAGGGCTCATTGAGCATATCGAAGCCGAAGAGCGCGGGATGATCCGCAAAGCGAGCCGCGACATGCTGCCACATGGCGGCAAAATAATCGATAAGACCCCTGCCGTTATATTCGCGGTTGTTCCAGAAATTATCGAACGCGCGCTGAGTCGCCTTGCCCCAGAAATATCCTGCCGCCCAGACAAGCTTGGGCTCTTTGGGGTCGTACTGGTCGGTTATAGTCGCCCAATCGGGTGCTCCGTCCCCGTAGCAGCGCGGAGAATAGAGATCCTGATGCATATCAAAGAGTATATAGACACCGTGAGCGGCGCAGAGATCGAAGATGCGGTACATATCGTCGAGATACTCGTCGTTGTAGCTGCCTGGTTCGGGTTCAATCATACTCCAGGTAGTGCCGAGGCGGATAAGATTGAGTCCGCGCGAGGTCATCTCATCGAGCAGTTTATCGTCGATATTGAATTCGAACTTATTGTCCTCGCTGTCCTTGCGCTTATCCACGATATTGACGCCGTAGAAGATACGCTCTCTGCCGTATTCATCGACAAAGCTTCTTTTTTCGGTAACTATACGCTCCATAATTTTCTCCTTTTATTTAATAACTTTATTTTAGTATATACAAACAGCCGAAATAAGGCAAGGCTTTTGAGGAAATTCGGCGTTTTCATCAATGTTTACGGATTTTTTTGTTAACAATGCCTTGCAAACGCAATATATAAACAATATATAAACTTGGAAATATTCGATGTTCGCTATTGTAAAATCCTTGCAAAAATGCTATTATAAGTTCACAGACATTTCATTTTTTCAGGAGGATAAGAAAATGAAAAAAAACACACTTTCGAGAGTGTTCAGCGCATTGCTGTGCCTGGTGCTCATGATAAGCGCAGTGTGTCTGCCGGTATACGCCGACAACGGCGAAAAGACCGCTGAAAAGCGCGGCGCGATAACCGACGAGGATATGCTGCACACGAAGGGCAAAAAAATCTACAACAAGCGCGGCGAAGAAGTTATTCTTCGCGGAGTGAACCTCGGCACATGGCTCATCCACGAGACATGGATGTCCCCCATCTCGAACTCCGATGACAACATCTCGACCCTCAACACCCTCACCGAGCGTTTCGGCGTTGAGAAAGCATATGAGCTCATCAACATCTACGAGGACAACTGGATAACCGAATACGACCTCGACAAGATAGTTGAGCTCGGCTTCAACTGCGTGCGCGTTCCGTTCTGGTTCCGCAACTTCTACTATGACGACAAGGGCACGAAGATCCTTGACGAAAACGGCGAATGGGATTTCAGCCGCCTCGACTGGGTCGTTTCCGAGTGCTCAAAGCGCGGTCTCTATGTTATTCTCGATCTCCACGGCGCGCCCGGATATCAGAACAATAAGGATCACTGCGGAAAAATCGGCGACTGCGGACTGTTCAAGCTGACAAAGCAGGCCGAAGAATGGAGAAAGCTCACTATAGAGCTGTGGGTCGCGATAGCAGAGCGCTTCAACGGCAACCCCGCAGTTGCAATGTATGACCTGCTCAACGAGCCCAACTGCGACGTCAGCTCATATCTTCAGAAGAACAACCTTGTCACCATTTCCGTTTACAACCGCCTCTATAAAGCTATACGCGAGGTTGACGCGGATCACATAATGACCATGGAGGGCATCTGGAGACTCTACAATCTCCCCGCGCCGTGGTTCATCGGCTGGAAGAATGTTGTTTATCAGCTCCATTTCTACGACAACAGCAACTTCAAGTTGAGCATACTCGTCTTTATGGCGAAGCTCTATCCCTACAATGTTCCGCTCTACATCGGCGAGTTCAAGCCCATGGGCAGCGCAACCTGGGATCATGTTATGACCCTGTTCAACAATTCAAACTTCAGCTGGACGATCTGGTCCTACAAGGGCTGCGGTGAAGGCGCGGACAAATCCGACTGGTATATCATCGGCAGCAAGAGCAACTTTGAACGCGCAGACATAAAGAACGACGACTTCGACACGATAGCGCGCAAATGGGGCGCAGCCATCAGAAGCGAAGACAACTATGTTGACACCGGTCTTTATGACACCGTCAAAGACTTCATCTGATAGAATTAAATAATTACAGCAGCCGTTTCAAATGGAGCGGCTGCTGATTTTTTTGTTTGCTGTTGCGGTGAAACGGGAAAATATAAATTGAGGTTTGTATATTTTGAGCCATATCAAAGTAAAGTCAAGCGACCAGTTGATTTTTTATAATCAGACCTTTCATAGCCGCGCCGCAGTGTTTGATAAGTCAATTGAGACAAGCGAGGGAACGGCTTGCGAAGCAAGCCGCACGAGCACGCATTCGTCCAAGCTCCGGCGCGTTTGCGTGCGAATGTGCCGAGCTACCGACTGAGAGCCGCGAGCTATGTACTGCGGCACGGCGTTGCGGGGTCTCGGGGCGCAGCCCCGAGTTTGCTTTTCTTTTG
>DKDF01000115.1:0-130 GCA_002451755.1 Ruminococcaceae bacterium UBA6855 | reverse complement strand
ACAAAAAGAAAATGCCGAAATGGGGGGGTAGTATATATTGCTTAATTATAGTGCGTAGCGAGTATAAAGAATAAATTTTTGCGATTCATATCGTGCCGCTACTGCGGTAGCGGTGCGTCGAGGTCGCCGC
>DKDF01000025.1 GCA_002451755.1 Ruminococcaceae bacterium UBA6855 | reverse complement strand
ATCCCCGTCGTCATCACCGTCTATGCGGATCGTTCCTTCACATTCGTAACAAAAACTCCGCCCGCCGCAGTCCTCATCAAGAAGGCTTGCGGAATCGAGAGCGGTTCAGGCGTTCCCAACAAGACAAAGGTCGCAACGATCACTACCGAGCAGATCAGAAAGATCGCCGAGCAGAAGATGCCCGACCTCACCGCTGCAAACATCGAGACCGCTATGAGCATGATAGCAGGTACCGCACGCAGCATGGGCGTCACAGTTGCTGATTGATGCTTCCTGTGGGAGGAAGAATCCGATTTAACCACACGATTGGGAGGAAACTATAATGAAACACGGTAAGAAATACAACCAGGGCGCTCAGCTTGTTGACAGAGCTGCCCTTTATGAGCCCAGCGAGGCTCTTGACATAGCCGTTAAGACTGCAACGGCAAAGTTCGATGAGACTGTCGAAGTCCACATCCGCCTGGGTGTTGACTCCCGCCACGCTGACCAGCAGGTCAGAGGCGCTGTCGTTCTTCCGAACGGCACCGGCAAGAAGGTTCGCGTAGCCGTCTTCGCTAAGGGCGCAGACGCTGAGGCTGCAACCGCTGCAGGCGCTGAGATCGTCGGCGCTGAGGATCTTGTTGCTAAGATCCAGGGCGAGGGCTTCATGGATTTCGATGTCGCTATCGCTGCTCCGAACATGATGGGTCTCGTCGGCCGTCTCGGTAAGGTTCTCGGCCCCAGAGGTCTCATGCCCAGCCCCAAGGCAGGCACGGTTACCCCCGATGTCGCCAAGGCTGTCAACGAGGCTAAGGCCGGTAAGATCGAGTACCGTCTCGACAAGACCAACATCATCCACTGCCCCATCGGCAAGGCTTCCTTCGGCGCTGAGAAGCTCGGTGAGAACTTCAACACCCTGCTCGACGCTATAGTCAAGGCTAAGCCCGCTTCGTCCAAGGGTCAGTATATCAAGTCCTGCGTCGTCGCTTCGACCATGGGCCCCGGCATCCGCATCAACCCCTCTAAGGTTCTCAACGCGGGCTCTGCCGAATAAAAAAGTTATTGACACGCGCCTGTTCGTGTGTTAATATAATAAAGCTGTTCTAACCAAAGACAGCAGGTGCAACGGGCTTTAGGCCCGGCATAAGGTGAAAACCGCCTGCCGAGGAAAGGAAGCTGCGCGCAGTACAGCTGCGTATTATGCAGATATTCAACCCTTTTCCCAGCTTGCGGAAGAGGGTTTTTCCTTTTGCCTTTGCAACCACCATTTCCGGAGGTGAAACTATGCCAAGCGAAAAAATTCTTGAACAGAAGAAGCAGATCGTGAGCGATCTTGCAGACACACTCAGCTCTTCCGTCGCAGGTGTTATCGTTGATTACAAGGGTATCACTGTTGAGGACGACACAAAGCTGCGTAAGGATCTTCGTGAGGCGGGCGTCAAGTACGCAGTCGTCAAGAACACTATCCTCAAGCTTGCAGCCGAGAAGGCCGAGCTTTCCGATATCGATGATGTTCTTGAGGGCACAACCGCTATCGCAACCAGCGCGGAGGACTACACCGCCGCTGCACGCATCCTTTGCAAATTTGCAAGCACCAGCAAGACCTTCACTGTTAAGAAGGGCTTCCTGGACGGTAAGGTCATAGGCGTCGACACTGTCGAGAGCCTTGCAAAGCTGCCTTCAAAGGACGTGCTTCTTGCTACCGTCTGCAACGCGTTCAACGCACCCATCGCCGCTTTCGCCAGAGCTATGCAGGCTCTTGTTGAAAAGGGCGGCGCAACCCCGGTTCCCGCTGAAGAGGCGGCAGCCGAAGCTTAAAGAAAAAGCTAACTTACTAATTGGAGGTAATTCAAAATGGCAAACGAGAAAATTACAAGCATTTTAGAGACTCTTGACACCCTTACCGTTATCGAGCTTTCCGAGCTCGTCTCCGCTGTTGAGGAGAGATACGGTGTTTCCGCTGCTGCTGCTGTTGCTGTTGCTGCTCCCGCTGAGGGCGGCGCTGCTGCTGCTGAGGAGCAGACCGAGTTCGACGTTATCCTTACTTCTGCCGGCGCTGCTAAGATCAACGTCATCAAGGCTGTCCGTGAGATCACCGGCCTTGGCCTGAAGGAAGCTAAGGAGCTCGTTGACGGCGCTCCCAAGGCTGTTAAGGAGAAGGTTTCTGCTGACGACGCTGAGGCTGCTAAGGCTAAGCTCGAAGAGGCAGGCGCAACTGTCGAGGTTAAGTAATTTAACTTTGAATAACAAAAACTGCTGTGGGTTTCCCATGGCAGTTTTTTGTTTTTTATCAGACTGCGGGACACTTTGTAAAAAAGTGTTGCCCGCAGTTTTATTTTTCGGATGATTTGCATTAAATAAGCGCAGTTCTTTGCCGTTTTATATTTACTTTTTATTCGGATGTATGATATAATCACTTTATATGGCGTGCGTTCGACACGCGTTGACTCATTTGAAACTAACTCATTTTTATAAATATCAAGTGAAAATTGGAGGTTTTTTAATGAAACACGCAGATCTCATCTCGCAGATGACGCTGGAAGAAAAAGTCGCGTTCTGCTCCGGCAGCGACTATTGGCACACCGCGTCCATTGAGCGTCTGGGCATCCCTTCCATACTCTGGAGCGACGGCCCTCACGGTATCCGCAACAGCGTGGGTACGCACGATAAGGACGACAAGGACAAGAAGAAAGAGAAGGGCGAGGGAATCGACGGACTGCTCGGCGGCGTTCCGGCAGTTTGCTATCCCACCGCGGCGACTACCGCCTGCTCATGGGATCCCGAGCTTATCTACGGCATGGGTGAGCTCCTCGGCGAGGAGTGCATAGCCGAGAAGGTGTCCGTCCTGCTCGGACCCGGAACAAACATGAAGCGTTCGCCCCTCTGCGGCAGAAACTTCGAGTATTTCTCTGAAGACCCGTATCTTGCCGGTAAAATGTCCGCCGCTTTCATAAACGGCGTTCAGTCCAAGGGTATCGGCACTTCGCTCAAGCATTACGCGGTCAACAGCCAGGAGACCCGCAGAATGACCGTCAGCGCAGTTGTTGACGAGAGAACCCTGCGCGAGATATATCTCACCGCTTATGAGATAGCCGTCAAGGAGTCTCAGCCCTGGACCATCATGTGCATGTACAACCGCCTCAACGGCGTCTACGGCGCAGAGAATAAGTGGCTCCTTACCGATGTCCTCCGCCATGATTTCGGCTTTGAGGGCATGATAGTCACCGACTGGGGTGCAGAGAATGACCGCGTTCTCGGTCTGCTCGCAGGTCAGAACCTCGAGATGCCCACCTCGAACGGCGACGGCAACAGAAAGATATATGACGCAGTCAAGCGCGGCGAGATCAGCGAGGACTTCCTCGATGAGATGGTCGACGGCGTCGTTGATGTTATCATGCGTGCAAAGGAAGTTCTTGCAGACGGCAAGGGCTACAATGCGGGCGAGCATCACGCGGCGGCACGCAAGATTGCGGGCGAGAGCATGGTGCTTCTCAAGAACGACGACAATATCCTGCCCCTGAGCAAGAAGGCAAAGGTCGCAGTTATCGGTCAGATGGCAAAGAAGCCGCGTCATCAGGGCGCCGGCAGCTCTCTTGTCAATTCTATAAAAATCGACAGCGCATATGACACCATGTTCGAAGAGGGCATTGATGTTATCTATGCCGACGGCTACGCGATGACGAAGAAGGAGAAGAAAAATTCTCCCGAGACTTACATAGCCGACGCGGTTGAGGCGGCAAAGAAAGCGGATGTCGCAGTTCTGTTCATCGGTCTTACCGATGAGTTCGAGTCCGAGGGCTTCGACAGAACCCATCTTCGCATCCCGCCCGAGCATGTCGCTCTGCTCAGCGCTATACGCGGAGTTACCGAGAACATCGTTGTCGTCCTTGCTGGCGGCGCAGTTGTCGAGATGCCGTGGATAGGCGAGACAAAGGCTCTGCTCAACAGCTACCTCGGCGGCGAGGCGAGCGGCAGTGCAGTTACAGATATCCTTTTCGGCGATGTCAACCCCTCCGGCAAGCTTGCCGAGACCTATCCGTTCTCGCTCGAGGACACTCCCTGCTACAACAACTTCCCCGGACATACCGCAACTGTCGAGTATCGCGAGGGTCTGTATATCGGCTACCGCTACTATGACACCGCGAAGAAGAATGTCCTGTTCCCGTTCGGCTTCGGTCTGTCCTACACCACTTTCGAGTACAGCGATCTCAAGGTCTCTGCGGACAGCATCAAAGATACCGACACTCTCAAGGTTTCCTTCAAGATAAAGAACACCGGCGACAGAGACGGCGCAGAGGTTGCCGAGCTCTATGTTGCCCAGGAAAACAGCACCATCTTCCGCCCCGAGAAGGAGCTCAAGGGCTTCAAGAAGGTCTTCCTCAAGGCGGGCGAAGAGAAAGAGGTCGAAATCGAGCTCAGCAAGCGCGCGTTCGCATTCTACGATGTCGATCTCGGCGACTGGCATGTTGAGACAGATAATTATAAGCTTCTCGTCGGCGCATCGAGCCGCGATATTCGCCTCGAGGGCAGCGTAAAGGTCGAGAGCACCGTTGACGCCCCCGTCAAGGATCTCAGAGAGACCATGCCCGCTTATTATTCGGCGGATGTTATGAATGTCCCGGACGATCAGTTCAAGGCTCTTCTCGGTCACGAGATTCCCGAGAGCGAGATCCACGACTATCCGAACCTGACCTTTGCCAATACTCTTGAGGACTCCGCCTGCGGCAAGAACGGCGCGAAGCTCTGCAAGCTGCTGCGCAAGTTCGTCGGCTCGGACGGCATGGCGTGCTCGATAGCGCTCCAGACTCCCGTCAAGAACTTCGTCTCCATGAGCATGGGCGTGTTCAGCGAGGAGCTCGGACATCAGCTTCTGGATATCCTCAACGACAAGAAGCCTATGGGACGCGGTATACTCGTTCTTATAGGCAAGGCGATCCCCGCCGTTGTCAAGGGACTCCCGAACCTGCTCAAGAGCATCTGATAGACTCAAATTCAATTATCCGCTGCAATTTATGCGGCGGATAATTTTTTGCGCTAAAAACCCTGTTGACTTTATCATGCTATAGATAGTAAACTTTATCTATCAGTGCTTCGGAGGGTCTGAATATGAAAAACAAAGACAGCGTGGAGCTTATAGAATACACAAAGGCGCAGGATGCGCTCAACTGCATTACCCACGCGCTCGGCGCAGTGCTCGGAGCGGCGGTGCTCGTTCTGCTGATTAAAAAGGCGGCGCCGTTTAACAGCGCGAGATATATGGCTTCGGCTGTTGTCTACGGACTTTCGCTTATTCTGCTCTACAGCGCGTCGGCAGTCTATCACGGCTTGCCGCAGGGCGAAGCGAAGCGGACAGCCCGTCTCGTCGATCATTCGGTTATACCGATTTTGCTCGCCGGCACTGCGACCCCGTGCGCGCTTATCACTCTATATAATCACAACAAATTTTGCTGCGCCGCCGTGCTCCTGCTCGGCTGGGGGAGCGTGATATTCGGGCTCGTCGCGAAGCTTTTCTTTTTCCAAAAGACGAAAGCCGCGTGCGTCGCGGTCTATATAATCGCCGGCGCGGTGATGCTCTCATGTTCGCTCGCGGTTATAGACGAGATAAATGTCCATGCGCTCCTGCTTCTCGTGCTCGGGTGCGCGGTCTATCTCTTCGGCTCGATATTCTGCGCCGTCGGCAGAAAGCACCCGTGGTGCCATGTGCCGTTTCATATGTTCATGGTCGCGGGCAGCATGATACACGCCTATGTTATATACGAATATGTTTTCATAGCCGCGTGATTATTTGAATTTAAAATAAAAGCAAAAGCGGCGGTTAAAAATTTAATTGCCGCTTTAAAAATTTTGTAAGATTTTGAGTTTAGCGCAGTCTTATATATGAAAGGAGGCGGCAGAGTGACGGAGTTTGAAAAAATATACCGCGATTATTTCGACGATGTGTTTCTCTATATCAAACGACTCTCGGGCAGCGAGGATATAGCCGAAGATATCACGAGCGAAGCTTTCTATAGGGCCATGCGTTCGATAAAAGGCTTTCGCGGCGAGTGCGACATCCGCGTTTGGCTGTGTCAGATAGCAAAAAACTGCTATTATACCTATCTCAAAAAAGCCGCTCGGACGGATAGCGTCGATGATTCCGTTCTCTTCAATCTGCCCGCCTTTGAAGGAAATGCCGAAGAGCAGATATTGAAGCGCGATGAGGCAATGAGGGTGCGGAAAATCCTGCGCTCTATTCCCGACCCGTACAGAGAGGTGTTTATGTGGCGCATATTTGCGCAGCTCAGCTATAAGCAGATAGGCGAGCTGTTCGGCAAAACCGAAAACTGGGCGTGTGTCACTTATCATCGGGCACGCGGCATGATAAGAACAGGATTGGAGGAGAACGAAAATGAGAAATGAGTGCAATATCATTCGCGATATTCTGCCGCTGTATGCAGATAAAATGGTGAGCGCGGACACGGCATCTTTCGTTGAAGAGCATCTTGCCGGGTGCGCCGAGTGCCGCGCGGAGCTCGAAAAGCTGAAAGTTGCCGATGTTATTGAGTCTGTCGTTTCGGATGCGGAAAACAATGATGAAAAGCAGCTCAAAGCTTTTGCCGGGAAGATCAACAGAAAAAGACATATTGTGATATCCGCATTTGCGGCAGTTCTGTTGCTCACCTTTTTGCTCGGCGGCAGTCTGATATCGTTTGCAAAATTCGGCACGGCGAATTTTTTTGCTGCCGCCAACGGATTTGTGCAGGTGACGGCTGCCGACAGGGAATATGTTGAAATACAACGCTCGCCGAGAGTCGTTATCGCCCAGCCGGACTACGAGCTGTTCGCGGAATATATGAAAAATCGCGGATTCAGCGAAGTCGAGCAGTTCGGCTCGCAGCATATTTTTTCTGACGGAGAGAGGACAGAGAGCGTCATTTATTATCAAAACACATATTTTTCCAAATGGATCTGGGATTGATACTTTTGCGGAGAATCGGAAAAAGGCTTTACTCATGGGGCCGAACTCTGATATAATATACAATGTGTAAAATTATCTCAGGAGGAACGCCGATGAAACATGATTATCACGGAAAACCGGCTTCGCTTTCGGCGCGTTTGATGCGCGTAGCGATGCGGTACAAAAAAGAAGAGAGACCGGAAAAGGCGGCAGAACTTGAGGCTCTGCCGAAAAAAGAACTCGGCGAAAACGAGAAGAAACGCCTGCCGGAGTTTATAGCTTACGACGATGTCACTTGCTTTTGTGTTGACGGCAAGAATGTTTTTTGGATAGGCACGAACGAGGGACTTTGGCGCGTGGACGAGAGCGAAAAAGACGAGCTTGACCGCGTGCAGTGCTTCAGAGCCAACGCCTGCATGTTCGACAACAACGTCAGAGCCGTTGAGACCGACGGCAGCAACGGCGTATGGGTGCTGACCGAAAGCGGAGTGTCGCATATTGAAATGCGTATGCTCTCGGTCGAGCACAAGGCAAATCTTCATTCCGCAATGGACGAGAGAATCGTTCAGCGCCGCGGAATGCTCAGCGGCGCAACATGGGCGGCGGACAAAAATAAGTGGGTGCCGCATGAGTCCGACAACGACGGACTCTGGACTGCCCTCGTCGCGATGGGCGACATCTGCCGCTACAGCGTGATGAAGAACGACCCGAAATATACTCCCGAGCAGGTCGAGCACGCGCGCAAGGTTGCGACCCGCTGGACCGAGGCGATACTCCTGCTCGAATACATACCCTCGTGGAAGGGCAAGGTCGCGGCGTTCGTCCGCTACAACGAGCCCGGCACAAACCGCGCCTCAAAAGGCTATCTCAAGCGCGGCAGAGAGGGAAAATTGAACATTCCCGATGTCGGACCCGCAGGCTTTATCCATGCCGAGCTCGGCCCCGTCGATGAGGACGACTGGGCGGAGCGCGATGCAGTGCCGGAGATAGTTTTCCGCAATGTCGAGGGCTATATAGCGCGCTCCTATCATGTCACCGACCCCGTCAATGACCCGATACCGTTTTATGACGGCGTCTTCTTCAAAAAAGTCTATGACCCCGACGGAAAGCTCGTCAGCGTGCGCGTGCCCACGAGCAGCGACAAGGGCGACGATCTGCCCGGACTGCTGACTGTTGACAGCTCGCTCGAAATACCCGAGCGCCTGCGCCGCCTCTATGCGGACGAGGTTGACCCCGCGACAGGCAAGCACTGGGGCGACGACGATATAGTCTATAAATGCGACACCTCGAACGATGAGCTGACCGGTCACTATGCGATATGGCAGCTCGCCTATGACATACTCGGCGAGGACGACCCGGAGCTCCGCGAGATAATCGCGACGATAGCCGAGCGCCACGCCCGCCACTTCGCGGACAACGACTATGCTCACACAGACGCAGGCGGTCAGCCGACCTCATGGGCGCGCATGACGAGGGAATATTATCTCAACCGCGACTGCGAGGGCTACGAGGACGGACCTCTCGGCACGATGATCCTGCTCCAGCTGTTTAAAGTCGCGCATCATGTTACCGGCAACGAGCGTTGGGATAAAGAATACCGCAAGCTCGCGCTCGAAGAGCCTTATCGCTACGCTGACCTCGCCTGCGAGCACTACGAGCGATATGAAAACAAGATAAAAGAATTTCTGCACAACGAGGAGCTTGACTCCGAGACGCTGTTCCCGATGGTCGTTAAGACGATGAACTATTCCGACACGCGCATGGCGGCGATAGTCTATTACACCATGTCGCAGCTCGAGGATGATCCGATACTGCTCGAAAAGTTCAGGCGCGGCGCGGACTGCTGGTGGAGGCTCGAAAAATACGGGCGCGATATAGAGTGGTCGCTCGTCTATCAGCTGATGTATCCCGACGAGGAGAAATACGACGCATTCGGCAGACCCTGCAAAGATGTTCTCGCATGGCAGGCTTCGCGCTATCCCGTCAGCTCCCGCGAGATATTTATCGACAACACCACGCGCCCCGACGCCCGCGAAGAGGACGGCATGCTCTGGTATAAAAACACCGAGAAGCCGATACCCTATGCCGTTGCAATGGATGAGCGCGGCGGCACGGGCACCGATTTCTTCCACGCCCGCCAGGGTAGATGGGACAACAGCATCGGCGTCAACGGTTCATATAATCTCATCATGCCCTATTGGATAGGCCGTTACAACGGTCTGCTCAAAGAGGAGAGCGCGGGCGGCGATATCACCGCCGACGAGCTCGAAGAGATACTCAGAACGCAGTAAAAAATATTTGTAAAATAACCGAGCCGCAGCAGTTCAATCTGTTGCGGCTCGGTTTGTAATTTATTTGTGGGGTGGGTATATAAATTGGATTTTGTTGCAGAATCCCAATCCGACTATCTCAATTCCTTACTTAGACACCACTCTGCCCATTTTTCTGTTCTGTAGAATTTGCCGGACATCGTGTGCCCGTATTTGTCCCAGCGGGTGTATTTTATGTCTGCTCCGAGTTTCTTGAGCTCGGCGGCGTAGTAATCGTCGCTGTCTATTTTCACGTTTGTGTCGTCCGACGAATGCGCCGCCCAGATCGGCGTTTTTGTTAATCGTTCAATATCATATTTTTCATAGTCGCGATCCAAACACAAGCCGCCCATCACGGGCACTGCCGCCGCAAAATATTCGGGAAAAAGATAGGCAAGCTGCCAGACGCAGTAGCCGCCGAAAGAAGTGCCTATAATATATATGCGCTTTCTGTCGAAATCCGCAGGCAGCTCATCCAAAAGCCTCTTTATCGATTTTATGTAATTTTGCATCGCTTCGCCTCTGTTTGAGCCGAAAGGTGCCTGCGGCAAGAGGATATTGCAATCTGTTTTTAATAATTGCCTGTACAACGGTAAGTTGTCGAACAGCTGTTTAAAATTATCATTGCCCATTGCGCCCGCACCGTGCAAGAGGACAAACAAAGGCTTGTTTTTATCTTTGCTTGCACGAAGGCGGAAGGGAAAGCATATTTTATTCTCTCGGTCGGTGTATTTATAGGCTGAAAATCCGCCGCCGGATACTTTCTTTATGCCGTCGCCGCTGCGGCTGAGTTTTTTCTCTATATTCGCGGCTGCATTATTTTGCTTTTTCTTGTAGTGCTTATAGTATCTGTACGCCTTCGTGATTGAATTGGGCATTTTGCCCTTTTTCTCGATGGAGCCCTGCGACAGTATATATAAATATCCGTCGCTGCCCTCAAGCTGAGCTTCTTTTAAAAGGCTTTTGATTGTGTTAAGCTCGCTTTCATTGAAAGCTATGAGAGCCAAGCCCATATCCAGCGAGCCTTTTTCAATATAGGGCTTGAAAGGCGCAATATCGCAGAAATCGCTGTCAACAAGACAGCGGAATCTCAAGTTGCTCATATAATCACCGTTAAAATAAATTCACTGCAGATATGCATTAGCATATTAGAACGCACGTTTATAATGCACATTTCAGAGTGTCGATAAACCCGGTTTGGAGGCTTCGCCGGAATCAATGCCTCCCTTGTGTAAAGGGAGGTGGCGCGAAGCGCCGGAGGGATTGTTTTGAATAAGCTTCAAATTTTCAAAAATGCCGGGTATTTTGAACTTTTATTACAGCAACCCCTCAGTCACGGCTTTGCCGTGACAGGGCGGAAAGTCA
>DKDF01000014.1 GCA_002451755.1 Ruminococcaceae bacterium UBA6855 | reverse complement strand
CCGAAACGCGGGAAGTGTAAAATATTTGATTATTGTAGGTCGCGAAGGTAGTGGTAAAAACTCGTAGCGATAAAATTATATTTGGCAAATTTATAAATAATTCATCCCCCGCACTCAATATACGGGGGATATATCTTTTAGCTCGCAGCCATCTCTTCAATTGAATTTCCGTGGATGACGCGCTCAGTCGTCTCTTCTTCGGGCTCTGTCGTCTCGTATGGGGCTTCGCTCTTGAGATACGGGACATATAATGTCCTTATGGCCGGTCTCACCCAGCAGAATCGATGCCCTTGCTGTGAATCTATCTGAGTTTTCGGCGTGCGCTCGGATATCCATAATATCGGTCTTTTGCGATGAATGTACGAGGCTCCGAGCTTTATGTCATATATAGGATATGGTGTGTCGGCGACGGTGAGGTCGGCGGTGTAGAAAATCCTCATTCCGGGCTTGCATTGGAATTCGACTTCGGAGATCGCCGTGTTTCCGAGCGCGTCGGTTTTTCTCTTGATATTCAGCGGCTTGTTTTTCAGCTCCTGACCG
This sequence comes from Ruminococcaceae bacterium UBA6855, assembly GCA_002451755.1. Lineage (GTDB taxonomy): Bacteria > Bacillota > Clostridia > Oscillospirales > Acutalibacteraceae > CAG-177. The sequence goes on along the minus strand of DKDF01000014.1, from coordinate 3,580 downwards.
TCTTCTTGAGTCAGAATGAAAAACGAGTCGTTGTTTCTGTATACCTGATATGTCATCAGACTTTTGTTTGCGTCGCTTTTCTCGAATTCAAGGCAGTCGGCGTAATTTTTTATATTGCCCTTCTTGGCGGATTCTATGTTTTTTAGCTCAAAAGAACAGAGCAGCTGTTTCTTGCCGTCGTTATCCGTGACGCAGTATGTGAAATTTTCAAAATAATATGACGGATCTCCGGTGGTGCTCATCGTGTAAACGCCGGATTTAAGCTTGCCGTCGCTGCTCCTGCGGTTCTGATATTCCTTTGTGTATTTGATGCCCTGAAGAGACCTGTCTGTCAGCTTGTCTACGCTCGCCGTGTTGCGGAATCTCATGATTTCGCTGTTCGGCAGAAGCTTCAGAACCTCTCTGTCAACTCCGTAGTCCGCAAGGGTGTTTTCTATCCTCGCGCGCTCGTCTGCATCCATCGATATGTCAGCCGTGCTGTACGGCTCGATTTCGGCTTTTCTCGTCAGACGGTATGCGTCGAATCCCGCGCATGCCGCGAGCACCAGCGCGAACGCGCAGAGCGTAATGACGCCTTTCTTCAGCCCGGAGCTCTCCGCCTCGTATTCGTGTCCGCTCTCGTAGAGAAACCTGTTCGCCCGCCGCAGAACGGTTATCGTGATTATCATGTTGAGTATCACCAACAATATCGCGATAAGGAAGAAAGCCGGTGCGTTTTCCGAGTTGAGGGATGCCGTTTTTGTGATGTACATATATATGTATGTCCCGCCGTTGAGCGCACTGAGAAACACATTCGACACGGCGCACAGCGGGAGATGCAGAGCCTCTTCGTCTTCGTGCTCTCTTGTGAGATCAATCAGCCCGCCGACGAAAAGAACCCAGAACGCCGCGCCGCATATCGCGCCGAGCAGCGAAAGAACGAGAATCGGGAGCGGGTGATCCTCCGCTATCGGAGTCAGCACTGTTGACGCGCCCGAAAAGACATATTGTCCCATTATCGCGGCGAATGCTGATCCGAGCTTCTTGTGTGCCTTGCGCAGGCAGAATGTGCCCGCTATCATCAGCGATTGACCGAACAGCTTTATGAGTATGTCCATGCCGCCGAGAAGACTTATCTGGAACGATGCGAAAAAGAATCCGACGATAACGAGCGCCAGCGCGCTCTTGAATCTGAGCTCCGGAAAGCTCGCGTGAACCTGACCGAGCTTTGTCTTGACATCGTTCTTGTCACCCATGGAGTTCTCCGCCTCAATCGCCGCTTTTTCCTCGTTCATGCCCTGCGCGAGGTTGCATTCGTAGGTGCACATCAGGTGGTCATAAAGCTCGTTCCTGGCGTTTTCGCGCTCGCGGTCTGAGATTATATCGCCGCAGACATAGTCGAGAAATTTGTCAAACCTGCCCATGATACTGCACCTCCGTTGTTTGTTGTTTTACTCTGTCTGTCCGTTTTCGGGCAGTCTTCATTGTGTTAATCCTCCGTGAAATCAGAAGCTTCGTCTTCGCTGTCACTGAACGGCTCTTTGAATATTGACTCATATGACACATCGCACGGATGCACATCATAGCTGCGGCAATATGCCGGCGTGGATATTTCTGTCTGCTGTGCGAGCGTGCGGCTCGCAGGCGACTGTATCGGCAGTTTGCGGTGGACATACTGTACCGTGTAATTTGCCGAGAGTATTTCGCTTGAATCGTCGCTCGGCTCGCCGAGATAGGCGGCGTAGATTATCTTCATGCCGTCTTTGAGCTGAAATTCAACTCTGTTTATTCTGTTTATAAGCGTGTCGCTGTCCGGTTGTATGTTGAGTGGCTCGTTTTTTACAAGACCGCCGTTCTCTTCGGTCAGTATCATGAAAAGATCGCCGTTGTATTCTCCGTCCATATTGAGCGGCATAAGATAATTTGAGGCGGTTGCGTCGGTGTAGTTGAAAATCATGCCGTCAACATATTTTCGGTCGTTTCTTGTCTGCTCGGAATCCTGCAATTCAAGGAAATACAGCGTGCGGATATAGTTGTGCGGCTCGCCCGAATCGATGATTATGCAGTATTCGTGCCGCTCGAAATTATATTCGATATCTCTGCTTTTGAAGCTGAACTCCGGGCGGGCGTTCCAGTTTGCGATAAGGTCTTTCATCGTGTCGTCGAGCTTGTCTGCGCTGACCGCGTTGCTGTATTTTTGCAGTTCGCTGTCCGGGAGCAGGGCAATATTGTCGTCCGATATCCCGTAGCTCGAAAGTATTGCGCAGATTCTCTCGCGCTCGCTGTCGCTCATAGATATGTCATGCGTGTTATACGGCTGCGTCTCTGCCTTTCGCTCGGCGAGAGCGAAATCGACAGCACCGCTGAGAACGAATACGAGCGCAAACGAGCATATCACGAGCGCCGCTTTCTTGCCGCCCGATGATTCAACGGTGTATTCGTGCCAGCTTTCAAAAAGCAGCTTGTTCGCGCGGATGAGCGTAATAAGCGTGACAACGATCGCGGCGGCTGCGACTATAATAAATATCAGCGCGGGGAAGCCCTCTATTTTGATGTTTTTGTCCGCGCTGTAAGTGCCGCTTGAAAATGCCAGCAGGACGAGCATACTGTTGATGATATTTAACGCCCCGTTGAGACATATGCATGCCGAATACGGCGGACGCTTTGCTGCTTCGCGCCCGTCTGTGAGATTTTTCAGCCCCAACGCGAACAGTGCCCAGAACACGGCTGAGCATATATATGAGCCCACGAGCAGGACGACGGGCAGCCAACTGTATTTCTCGCTGAGCGGGTATAGAACAATATTTGCGGCAAAAAGCGTAAACTGCGCCGAGAACACAGCGAAAGATTGACCGAGCCTCTTGCTCGCCTTGCGCAGGCAGAATGTCCCGGCGAAGACCAGCGCCATGCCGAAAAGCTGAATGACTTCTTTCAAAAGCGGATATGAGACTTCGAACATAAAGCTCATGAAAACGAAGCCGACCGTAACGAGCGTCAGGGCTTTTTTGAAGTCGAGCTCCGGGAAGCTCGCGTGAACCTGCTCGAGCTGCGCACGAACAGCATTTCTGTCGCCCATGGAGTTCTCCGCTTCAATCGCCGCGTGTTCCTCGTCCATGCCCTGTGCGAGGTTGCATTCGTAGGTGCACATCAGGTGGTCATAAAGCTCGTTCCTGGCGTTTTCGCGCTCGCGCTTCGATATTATATTGCCGCAGACATAGTCGAGAAATCCGTCAAACCTCTGCTGCAAGCTTCGCACCTCCCAGTACCTTTGAAACGGCGCCGGAGAAGCTCTGCCATTCGCGCTTTTTGTCCGCGAGCTCGGCGAGCCCCGATTCGGTTATCTTATAATATTTGCGCTTTCTGCCCTCCGCTTCGCACCAGTAGGATTCGAGCGCCCCCTCTTTTTCGAGCGAGTGCAGAATGGGGTAGAGCGTGCCCTCGTTGAGGCTGAACACGTTTTCGCTCATCACTTCGAGCGTCTTGATTATCTGGTAGCCGTACATATCGGTCTTTGATATGACGCTGAGTACCAACAGCCCCGTGCTGCCCTTTGCGAGTTCCTTGCTTATCTTCATAATATCACGTATAATAAAAATCATCC
>DKDF01000038.1:8934-11521 GCA_002451755.1 Ruminococcaceae bacterium UBA6855 | reverse complement strand
ATGCCGAAACGCGGGAAGTATACATCATTTGATTAGAGTGCGTAGCGAAGGTAGAAGCTAATTATCAATAAATTACAATTGCTATATCCCTGTATCGGCTGCGCCGATAGCGGACAGCCGCAAGGGCTGTCCCTACGAACGATTGGCAATAGACATTTGCCGCTCACGCGGCAGCGGTGCGTCGAGGTCGCCGCACCCTACAAGTTGCGTATCAAAAAACTCATGCAGATTTCGCGGGCGGATAATATCCGCCCCTACCGCATGACCTTGAGCAGAGCGAAATAACCCCTCAGTCTCGGCTTCGCCGAGCCAGCTCCCCTACAGGGGAGCCAAATAGATTCTGCGATAAATTCAAATCTATCAAACCGATAAAATTGGCACGTCTATACACCTTGCAGCAACAAAAAACGACCTATGAGCCATAGATCGTTTTTTATATTATACAAGCACCCCGCTAAAAATCAATGGGGAAATTATTCATCAAACAGACCGTTCATGAGTTCGAGTGCTGCTTTGCGGCGGCGTTCTTCCTCCTCGCGGTCGAGCACGAACGAGCCGTCCGGCAGTCGGCGCAGGACATTGCCCTCACCCGCTCCGTCAGGGAGCAGAGCGCGGCTGATATTTACCATTGTTTCGCCGTCTTTTTCGCAGACTGCGTAGTTTCCTTCGATACGGTCGATGGCGTAATATTCCATTATTCCGTCTCCTTTTTACTTCTCAGCGGTCTTGTTGTCCGGGAAAGCCGTTGAAAGATGCTCGCCGTCCGAGCCGACAACTATCGTGCCTTTTATATCCGTGCGCTCATACGGGATATTATATTTTTCGAGCTTTTCTATAGTCTCCTTGTGCGGGTGGCCGTAGTCGTTATCCTTGCCGCAGGAAATGAGTGCGAGCGACGGAGACACAACCTTGAGAAATTCCTCGCTCGTCGATGTGCTGCTGCCGTGGTGACCGAGCTTCAAAACATCGGCTTTGATATCCGCGCCGTTTGCGAGAATCTTCTTCTCGCTCTTCTCCTCGGCATCGCCTGTGAAGAGGAACGAATTCTTGCCGTAGACAACCTTCATCACGACAGAGGCATTGTTGAGATCCTCCGGAGTGCCGACGGGTCCGACTATAGTTATCTTTGCGTCGCCGAGGGTGTAGGTATCGCCGACCTTTGCAGAGATAACTTTGGCTCCGGACGCTTTAACAGCCTTTATGAGCTTTTGATATATCGAAGTTGTGGGCACAAGGGAGTTTGGGAGCTTCGGCATGATAATATTATCGACCTTTATCCCCTCGATGACCTTGGGCATACTGCCGATATGGTCGGAATGAGGGTGGGTGGCGACTATGTAATCAAGCTTTTCGACGGAGTTCGCCTTGAGATAATCGAGTATCGTCTGATCGTTGCCGCGCTCGCCCGCGTCTATAAGCATGGCATGGTCGCCGCTCTTGACTAAGATGCTGTCGCCCTGGCCGACATCTATGACATGGACTGTGAACGGCCGGCTGAGTGCGTCGCCGCTCTGTATCGTCTGCTCATCGCCCGAGAGCAGCTCGCTCCATGTGGGGATATCGAACGGGAGATTCATATAGGGCGCGAAGGTTATCAGCAGCGCGACGGCTATCACGACTGCGGTGACGATTATCTTCGTGCGCTTGTTCTGTGCGGCGGAGCCGCCTTTTCTCTGATTTGCCATAATTTCCTCCGATCAGGTCTCGTCGTCTGCGGGAGCATCCGACAGGGCACATTTTTCCATCCACTGTTGTTTGGTTATAAGCACCTGGCGGGGCTTGCTGCCCTCGAACGGTCCGATAATACCCTTGCTCTCGAGTTCATCCATGAGCCTTGCGGCGCGGGCATAACCGAGCTTCAATTTGCGCTGGAGAAGAGTTGTTGAAGCCATTTTGGCATCGAGCACGACTTCAACGGCGTTCGGGAACATCTCATCGCCCGGCTCTTCGCCGTCATCGCCGCCTGCGGCGCTGTTCTTCTTACTTGAACCCGCTATTGCCGCCTGCCTGTTTATCTCGTCCATAATGCCCTCATCGTACTCCGCCTCGGCGTTGTGCTTGATGAAGTCCGCAACATCCTCGACCTCTTCGTCGGAGATAAAGCAGCCCTGGATACGGGTAGGCTTGTTTGCGCCGATGGGGCTGAAGAGCATATCGCCGTTGCCGATAAGCTTCTCCGCGCCGGACATATCGAGTATCGTTCTCGAATCGACCGACGAAGAAACGGAGAGCGCGATACGGCTGGGGATATTCGCTTTGATGATACCCGTGATAACATCGACGGAGGGGCGCTGAGTCGCTATGACAAGGTGCATACCTGCGGCACGCGCTTTCTGAGCAAGGCGGCATATCGCATCCTCGACTTCATTGGGCGCGACCATCATAAGATCGGCAAGCTCATCGATGAAGATAACTATCTGATGCATCGGGCGCAGTGACTTGTCGCGCTCGGCTAACTTGTTATATCCTCTTATATCGCGGACATTCTTTTCGGAGAGTATCTTATATCTGTTCTCCATCTCGTTGACCGCCCATGTGAGAGCGCCCGAAGCTTTGCGCGGATCGGACACGACGGGCACGGCGAGAT
>DKDF01000038.1:1343-8894 GCA_002451755.1 Ruminococcaceae bacterium UBA6855 | reverse complement strand
GTTATAGACTGTGAACTCGACCTGCTTGGGGTCAATCATCAGAAGCTTCACTTCGTCGGGGGTCGCGTTATAGAGGATACTGACTATCATTGTGTTCAGGCACACGGATTTACCGGAACCCGTAGTACCCGCTATGAGCAGATGCGGCATCTTCGCGAGGTCGGCGCAGACTGCGTTGCCCGCGATATCCTTGCCGAGGACGACATTGAGCTTGCTCTGGGCGTTCTTGAACTGCGGAGTTTCGATTATCTCGCGCATATAGACCATCGAGCGCAGCTTGTTGGGCACCTCGATGCCTATCGCCGCCTTGTTCGGAATAGGCGCTTCGATTCTTATTCCCGACGCGGCAAGGCGCAGGGCTATATCATCCGCAAGGTTGGTTATTTTATTTATTCTGACGCCCGCGTCCGGCTGAAGCTCGTATCTTGTGACGGACGGGCCGCGGCTTATCTCAGTTATCTTTGCATGGACATTGAAGCTTTCGAGCGTGTCGAGCAGCTTCTGCGCGTTGGACTTGAGCTCGTCGGAGAAGTTATCGTTGCCGTCGTGGATAGGCTCCTTGAGGCAGGTTATCGGCGGCTTGCGATAAGTCGGCTGACTCTCGATAACAGGCTCCTCCTCGTCCTCCTCCGGCACATCGGGCACGGGATCTGGCTCTTTGACGGGCGGGAGTTCCGACTCTTTCTTCTTCGGCTTCTCCGGCTCGGCGGGCTTCTTGCTTATATCGAGCACTTCAAGCTCGTCTTTCGCGCTCTCGGTCGGCAGAGGCGGCACGCAGGCGGGTCTGCCGTCCACAGCGGCGGCTGCCTTTGACACGCCCTCGGCTATCTTCGCGGTCGCCGACGCGGCGTTGACGCGGTTGACTATATCATCGATGCCGACATCGGTCTGAACCGGTTTGCGCGGGAACACAGTGGGCTCGGGTCCTTCATCGGCGGCGGATTTTTTGCGGCTCTTTGCAGCAGCTGCGGGCGCATCGGTCGGCAGAGGCGGCACAGGGAACGGGCGGGAGCTGACATACGGCTCCTCCTCTTTTTTCTCCCTGCGCTTATCTCTCGACGGCGCTCTCTCCTGCTCCTCTCTGACGCGCTGCGCTCCGCGCTCAAGGCGTTCGTTGGTGTCCTCGCTCATGCGCTTTATGGGCTTGGCGATAGACGTACCGAGGCGGGACAGAGTGAGTCCCGTGAGGAACATTATGCTGACTATCAGCAGGATAATATTTATTATCGCCGCGCCGACCTTGCCCGCCATTTTGGCAAGCAGTCCGCCGACGAGCGCACCAAGCGCGCCCGCACTCGGGAATGTGTCATAATCCCTCCACGCGGTCTTTATCTGATCGCCGAGAGTCATGAGCGAAAAATATTCCGAAGGATTCGAGAAAATATGTATCGCCGAGCACAGCAGCAATATTGATATCCCGACGCCGATAAGATTCGACGATATCGAGCCGAACGTCTTGTTCATGGCGAGCATGACCGAGACATATATGAGCATGACGGGCCAGATATATGTACATGTGCCGAACACGCCGAACATAAAATTATGCACGGCGCGCCACGCGCTCTCGCCCTCGATAAACGCCATGGCTATGAGCAGAGCCGCGACAGCCATGAGCGCGATAGCCGCTTTCTGGCGGCGCGAGGACTGCTGTTCGGGAGTCTGCTCAACAGGCTCTTTTACAGCCGCAGGCTTTGAAGCCGGGGCTTTTTTAGGCGTTGTGGTTGTTGTTTTTTTCTTCTTAGCGGCCGTTGACTTTGCCGCAGTCTTTTTCGCAGCCATTAAGGCCCTCCTTAGAAATTTGAACGAACTTATCTGACCTTTTCAACTATACCGGCGATGATAACGACAACGCCGAGGACAAGGCAGTAGTAACCGAAAATTTTGAACTTATCGATTTTGACGAGCCACTCGAGAGCCTTTATCGCGGCAAAGCCGACGACGGCGGCGGTGACAACGCCTATAATAACGGGCAGGATATCTATCTGCTCGCCGAGGGCTACGGCGTCCTTTATCTCCATGACATTGGCGGCAAGGATAGCCGGGATGCCGAGGATGAACGAATAGCGAACCATATACTCTTTTGAAACGCCGCAAAGCATACCGGTCGAGATGGTAGAGCCGGAGCGCGAGATGCCGGGGAATCCGGCGGCAAAAGCCTGAGCCACGCCGACGGCAAGCGCGGATTTCGTGCCTATCTGGGGACGAGCTTTGACTTTCTTTGCGCGCCAGGAGCCGACGAGCAGGAGCGCTGCGGTGACGAGGAAGCAGACGCCCTCGACCAATATATCATTGTCATCGGCAAGACCGCCGAGAACATCCATAATGCGTCTGTCGCCGCCGACGGGAATGAGCAGGAACAGCAGAGGCACGCAGGAGATAACGAACATGAAAAGCATGCGCCTGTTCTCGTTCATCTCACTCCACTTGAACTTGCCCGTGAATATATCTTTTATAGTCTTGAAAAATTCAACGATGAGACCCCATATGGTCTTGTAATAAACGACGAACACGGCTATCAGAGTGCCCATATGTAACAGCACCGTGAACAGCAGCGAGCTTGTGCCGCCGACATTGCCGAAGAAGTGCTGAAAGACCGAGAGATGCCCGCTCGATGAGATGGGCAGGAATTCGGTCACGCCCTGCAGAAAGCCGAGCAGTATTGCCTTGAGTATTTCCATGATATATTACCCCTTTTCCATTTTTCCGGCGGAATATAAAGCGCCGGGTGAATAACACGGTTTCAGATATTCAAACGGATCGGTCGTCACAAGTCTTTCAACAACCTCACCTTTTTCTGTCCTTGAACACATCACGCAGCCGAACGGAGTCTGATGCTCACAGATATCCGCGGGCGGCTGCATAAAAATCTCGGCGGGAGAAACAACTGTGTAGAGCATCACCCGTTCTCCCCTTTCTTTTCGCTCCGCTCCTCGATCATATCGCAGAGCTTATCGAGGGCATCGGAGAGAGAGCCGAGGGAATCTATAAGCCCCTCTTTGACCGCCGCCTCGCCGTCGAGCACGGTACCGACATCCATGACGAGCTGACCCGTTGCGAGCATAAGCGAGCGGAAGCGGTCGGCGGAGATGCGCGAATTATCGGCGACAAATCTCACTATACGCTCCTGCATCTGCTCAAAATATGACATAGTCTGCGGCACGCCCAGGACAAGTCCCGTCATTCTGACCGGGTGGACGGTCATGGTGGCGCTCGGCGCGATAAACGAATACGCGCTCGAAGCCGCAAGCGGCACGCCTATCGAATGTCCGCCGCCGAGAACGAGAGACACGGTCGGCGTTTTCATTCCGGCTATAAGCTCCGCTATCGCGAGTCCCGCCTCGATATCGCCGCCGACGGTGTTGAGGATTATGAGCAAGCCTTCGATATCGCGGCTCTCTTCTATCGCAACGAGCTGCGGAATGACATGCTCGTATTTTGTAGTTTTGTTCTGCGCCGGCAGGACATAGTGACCCTCTATCTGACCGATAACCGTCAGACAGTGGATATAATGCCCGCGCTTGTCAACGGTTATCGAGCCTGTTTCGACTATCTGGCGAAGCTCCCTGTCCGTGCTGTCGGATGAATCTCCGTCCTCCTCGCTGACGCTCGGGGTCGGCGCGACAGGCTCCAGTATGCTGTCTCTTTGTTCTTCGTGCTTTTTTCTGTTCATCGAATTCACTCCCGACAAACAGTATGCCCGAATAACCTTCGATAATTCAGCCGTATCACAGCGCACTGCGGCAGATTACATTTAATTATACCACGCAGAAAGCTTTCGGGCAACAGAAAATTCGTCATATATCAATTTCACCTATAAAATGTAATATATACAGGTATATATTTGGCGCGGCGCACCTTGACAAAATCCGCGGATTGCAATAAAATTTAAAGGTAATTTTATTTTTATACGGAGGGATACAAGTGGGCAGCACTATTGCACAAAAGCTTATAAAAAGCCACCTGCTCAGCGGCGACATGACCGTCGGCAGCGAGATCGGTCTGAGGATCGATCAGACTCTCACTCAGGACGCCACAGGCACCATGGCATACCTTGAATTCGAGGCTATGGGAGTCGAGAGAGTAAAGACCGAGCTTTCGGTCGCATACATTGACCACAACACTTTGCAGACCGGCTTTGAAAACGCGGACGACCACAGATTCATCAGAAGCGCCGCGAAAAAGAGAGGACTGCTTTTTTCACGCCCCGGCAACGGCATCTGCCATCAGGTGCATCTTGAGCGCTTCGGCATTCCCGGCAAGACGCTCATCGGCTCGGACAGCCACACCCCGACCGGCGGCGGCATCGGTATGCTCTCGTTCGGCGCAGGCGGACTCGACGTCGCTGTTGCGATGGGCGGCGGCGCATACTACATAACTATGCCCAAGATGACGCGCATAAACCTTCACGGCGCGCTTTCGCCGTGGGTGAGCGCGAAGGATATAATCCTCGAAGTTCTGCGCATCATGTCCGTCAAGGGCGGCGTGGGCAAGATAATCGAATACGGCGGAGACGGAGTCAAGACTCTTTCCGTCCCCGAGCGCGCAACGATAACAAACATGGGCACGGAGCTCGGCGCAACGACCTCTGTTTTCCCCTCCGACGAAGTGACGAAGGCTTTCCTCGCCGCTCAGGGCAGAGAGCAGGATTGGGTCGAAGTCAAGGCGGACGACGACGCAGTCTATGACGAGGTTATCGACATAGACCTCAGCACCCTTGAACCCCTTGCGGCAATGCCCCATATGCCCGACAATGTAAAGAAAGTTTCCGAAATCGGCGAGATAAAGATCGACCAGGTCTGCATCGGCTCCTGCACGAACTCCTCGCTCTACGATATGCTCAAGGTGGCGGCTATCCTCAAGGGCAAGCGCGTCGCTCCGAGCGTCAGCCTCACAATCTCCCCCGGCTCGATGCAGGTTCTCAGAATGCTCTCCGAGGACGGCGCACTCTCCGATATCCTCGGCGCGGGCGCAAGACTGCTTGAGTGCGCGTGCGGTCCGTGCATCGGCATGGGTCAGTCCCCGAACTCGGGCGCTGTCTCCCTGCGTACCTTCAACCGCAACTTTGAGGGACGCTCCGGCACTGCCGACGCAGGCGTTTATCTCGTCAGCCCCGAGGTCGCCGCGGCTTCCGCTCTCACAGGCGTGCTTACCGACCCGAGAACCCTCGGCGAGGCGCCGCACATCACAATGCCCGATCACTTTGAAATAAACGACAATCTTATCGACAAGCCCGCTTCTCCGGAAGAGGCTAAGAACCTTGAGATAGTCTACGGTCCGAACATCAAGCCCGTCCCCAACGGCGACGCACTGCCCGAGAGCATCGAGGCAGAAGTTGTTCTCAAGGTCGGCGACAACATCACGACCGACCACATCATGCCCGCAGGCGCAAAGATTCTTCCCTACCGCTCGAACGTACCGTTCCTGTCGAACTTCTGCTTCAAGCAGTGCGACGAGAACTTTGCCGAGCACTGCAAGCAGGCAGGCAAGGGAATCATCATCGGCGGCAGCAACTACGGTCAGGGCTCTTCGAGAGAGCACGCAGCTCTTGTTCCGCTGTATCTCGGCATAAAGAGCGTTATCACAAAGTCCTTTGCGCGCATACATCAGGCGAACCTCATAAACGCCGGCATCGTGCCGTTCACTTTCGCCGATCCCGCCGACTATGACCGCATCGAAAAGGGCGACAAGCTCGCGCTCGACGGCATCAGAGAGACTATCGAAAACGGCGGCGAGGCTGTTCTCAAAAACGAGACAAAAGGCGAGAGCTACAAGCTCTGCTACAGCTTCTCCGGCAGACAGAAGGATATAATCCTCGCAGGCGGTCTGCTCAACTACACAAGAGAATCACACAAATAAGAGAGGAAGATAAACATGACAGAGGCACAGGTCAAGAACGCCGTCGAAAAATTTGAGGCTCTCATCCGCGCTCAGAGCGACCGTTCGGACAAAATAAAGGCTCAGGGCGATTTCATCGACTTCAAGTCGCTCGACAAGATCATCATCGGCGTCTGCGGCGGCGACGGCATCGGTCCGGTCATCACCAAGGAATCCGCAAGAGTTCTCGAATATCTGCTTGACGACAAAGTAAAAGCGGGCAAGATTGAGTTCAAGGTCATCGACGGACTGACCATCGAAAACCGCGTCAAGGCAAACAAGGCTATTCCCGACGACGTGCTCGAAGAGCTCAAGAGCTGCCACGTTATCCTCAAGGGCCCGACCACTACCCCGCAGGCGGGCGATCCGTGGCCGAACATCGAGAGCGCAAATGTTGCGATGAGAAAGGCTCTCGATCTGTTTGCGAACCTCCGCCCCGTCAAGGTTCCCGAGCAGGGCATTGACTGGACTTTCTTCCGCGAGAACACCGAGGGCGCATACGCAGTCGGCTCGATGGGCGTCAATGTTACCGACGACCTTGCGCTCGACTTCGTCGTGACGACCTCCGAGGGCTGCGACAGAATCGCAAGGCTCGCATATGACTACGCGCGCCGCAACAACAAGGGTCGCGTTTCGATAATCACAAAGGCAAATGTCATCAAGACCACGGACGGCAAGTTCCTCAACCTCTGCAAAAAGGTCGGCGAGGAATATCCCGACATCGTGACCGACGAGTGGTACATCGACATCACCACCGCAAAGCTCATCGACGAGAAGCGCCGCCGCGACTTCAAAGTTTTCATTCTCCCGAACCTCTACGGCGACATAATCACCGACGAGGCTGCCGAGTTCCAGGGCGGCGTCGGCACAGCCGGCAGCGCAAACATCGGCAAGCGTTACGCGATGTTCGAGGCTATCCACGGCTCGGCTCCGAGAATGGTTCGCGAGGGCAGAGCGCAGTACGCCGATCCCTGCTCGATGCTCAGAGCGAGCGTGATGCTCCTCTCCCACATCGGCGAGCAGGAGAAAGCCGATCTGCTCGAGAGAGCGCTCGACATCTGCATGTACGAGGACAAGAAGCTCAAAATCACAGGACGCGAGGACGGCTGCACCTGCAGCGAGTTCGGCGACTATGTCATGGAGACAGTCAGAAAGATCAGCGAATAAAAAAATATGAAACCGGCCGCAGCGATTTGTTTTGCTGCGGCTGTTTTGTTTTGCTGCGATGTTGGGATACGGAGAGATAAATTGGGATTTGCCGCAGAATCTATTTAGGCTCCCCTGCAGGGGAGCCGGCTCGGCGAAGCCGAGACTGAGGGGTTTGTTTTGCTCCGCTCAAAGTAACAAATATATGTGGTAGGGGCAGATATTATCTGCCCGCGAACTTCGCACAATTTTTTTGCCGCGCAATTTGTAGGGTGCGGCGACTCGACGCACCGATGCCGCGCGAGCGGCACGAAATCTTCGGAAAAGCTCGTTTGCAGACCGTAGGGGCGAGCTTCGTTCGCCTTTCAAAAATCCGCACAAATTTTAGACCGCATACTTCGTAGGGACAGCCCTTACGGCTGTCCGCCATAGGCGCAGCCGATACAACAATTTTGATTTGTTTATAATTGACTCACTACCTTCGCATCCCACTATAATCAAACTTTTCACACTTCCCGCGTTTCGGCATTT
>DKDF01000038.1:0-1164 GCA_002451755.1 Ruminococcaceae bacterium UBA6855 | reverse complement strand
GTGCGTCTTGCTTCGCAAGCCGTCCCCTCGCTCGTCTCCGTTAGCTCATCAAACACTGCGGCACGGCTATTGAAGGTTTGATTATAGAAATCAACTGGTAACTTGCTTTTATCTCGCTATGGCTAAAGTGATTGACAAATCCCAATTTACAAATGACCGTTTTTTTGAAGCTACATTAAGCAAATTCGCGGGCATTGCTTTTTGCTGTTATTCTTTAATTGTATTGAATTTATATTGATTCATGCGTATAATTAATATATATTTTCAATTAACATCAATCCTAAAAAAGGAAGGTGCGAAAAAATGAAAGAAGTGAAATCCCCGAAGAAGCCTCTGATATTCTACTACGGCATTGCGCTGCTCGTCATTGTGCTGTTCAATGTGATAGTGTCTCCCCTGCTCGTCAAGGCGCGGGTGACGGAAGTCGACTACGGCACATTTATGAGCATGATCGAGCAGAAAAAGATCGGCAATGTCGAGGTCGAGGACGATCAGATAATCTTCACCGACAAGGACGACGCGAAGAAAATCTACAAGACCGGCGCGATGAACGACCCGACGCTGACTCAGCGGCTCTACGATTCCGGCGCGAAGTTCTCAAAGGATATTGAGACGACGACCTCGCCGTTGGTCAGCTTCCTGCTGACTTTTGTGCTCCCGCTGATAATTTTCATCGGACTCGGCCAGTATATGGGCAAGAAGCTGATGGAACAGGCTGGCGGCAAAAATTCCATGGCGTTCGGCTTCGGCAAGAGCAACGCGAAGGTCTATGTCCCATCGACCCAGGGCATACATTTCAGCGACGTTGCGGGTGAGGACGAGGCGAAAGAGAGCCTTTCGGAGATAGTCGACTATCTCCACAATCCGAAGAAATATTCCGATGTCGGCGCGTCGATGCCCAAGGGCGTCCTGCTCGTCGGCCCTCCCGGAACAGGTAAAACAATGCTCGCAAAGGCTGTTGCGGGCGAAGCGAACGTGCCGTTCTTCTCGATGTCCGGCTCGGAATTTGTCGAGATGTTCGTCGGCATGGGCGCTTCGAAAGTCAGGGATCTTTTCAGCCAGGCAAAGGAAAAAGCCCCCTGCATAGTGTTCATCGATGAAATCGACGCCATCGGCAAGAAGCGCGACGGTCAGTTCAGCTCCAACGACGAGCGCGAGCAGACC
>DKDF01000106.1 GCA_002451755.1 Ruminococcaceae bacterium UBA6855 | reverse complement strand
CCGTCTTATAGCCGAAAGAGACGGCGACGATATCGGTCTGATAAAATTCAGCCTCAATTTCCTCGGCGGCTATGACGAGTTCTGCAAGGCGTTCAACAGTCTCAAGACAGGCGAGCCGATGCCGCAGAGCAGCGAAAAGCCGAACGGCGGTGTGTGCTCTAAGTGTAAAAGACCGTATCCGCCGGGGCGCAATTCCTGCCCGAAATGCGATAAAAACGGCTCAACCGTCAAGCGCCTGTTCTCTTTTTTCGGCGGCTATAAGCTCCAGATGGCACTTATCGTCACTGCAATACTTATAAGCACCGCCATGAACATGGCAATGCCGCAGATAAGCACGAAGACGCTCTTTGACGATGTGCTGAGCAAAGTCGGATCAACGCCCGCGCAGCAGCTGCTCGTCACGCTCGGATATCTCATCGGCGCAGTCGTCGGCATGAAGCTTTTGGGATTAATTATGACCGTGTCGTTCCAGTTCCTCATGGGCAGTATAATGCCGCGAGTCATATATGACATAAAAGTCAAGATTTTCGCCGCCATGCAGCGACTGTCCGTTGGATTCTATTCGTCCAAACAGACAGGCTCGCTCATGGAGCGCGTGACAAGGGACTCCAATAATATCTATTGGTTCTTTGTCGACGGACTGCCGTATGTCATAACGAATGTTATAACAGTTATAGGCGTTCTGATAATAATGTTCGTCATGTCGTGGAAACTGGCGCTTCTCTGCTGCATTGCGGCTCCGATATTTCTTGTGCTTCTCGTCTTCGGCGGCAGATTTTTCAGAACCCTGCACCACAGAAGCTGGGCGCGCAACGCAAGACTCACTTCCATGGTCAGCGACAATATCAACGGTCAGCGCATAATAAAGGCTTTCTCAAAAGAAGATGAAGAACTCGACCGTTTTGATAAGGTCAGCAGCGATCTCTACAAAGCTGATTTAAAACTCAACAATTCCGAAGCGACCCTCTTCCCGGTGCTCACCATATTGCTCTCCATGCTCGCCGTGGTTATGCTGACCTTCGGCGGACTTATGGTTGCAAACGGCGAGATGACCGTCGGTACGCTTCTCAATTTTACCGTCTATCTTACCATGCTCGTCGGACCATTGGATTTTCTCTCGTGGGTGTCCAACTGGTGGGCTCGCTGCGTCGATTCGGCTCAGCGCGTGTTTGAGATAGTGGACGCTGAGCCGGAGATAGTCGAAAAAGAGCACCCGATAGAAATAGGCGAGGTGCGCGGAGATATAGAAATATCAAAACTTGAGTTCGAGTATGAGCCCGCGCAGCCGGTTATAAAAAATCTCGACCTCAAAGTGAACGCAGGTCAGATGCTCGGAATAGTCGGCAAAACCGGAGCGGGCAAAACGACAATAGCCAATCTTATAGCGCGGCTCTATGACCCGAAAGCCGGGTGCGTCAAAATCGACGGAGTCGATGTGCGCGACCTGCCGCTCGATACTATCAGAAAGAATGTCGGTCTGGTCTCGCAGGATATCTATCTCTTTATCGGTACGATAGCCGATAATATCCGCTACGCAAAGCCGGATGCCACAATGGATGAGATAATTGCCGCGGCAAAGGCGGCGAGCGCGCATGATTTCATTATGAAACTGCCCGATGCCTATGAGACGCGCGTCGGAGCGGGCGGTCATGACCTCTCCGGCGGCGAGCGCCAGAGAATATCAATAGCCAGAACGATAATCCAGAATCCGCGCATTCTTATTCTCGATGAAGCTACTGCGGCAATGGATACCGAAACGGAGCGCAATATCCAGTATTCGCTCACAAAGCTCATGCAGGGCAGAACAACCGTTGCCATAGCCCACCGCCTCTCGACTCTCCGCGATGCCGATATGCTCGCGGTCATAAGCGATGGCGAAGTGGTTGAATACGGCAGCTATGCCGAGCTTCTCAAAAAGCGCGGCGAGTTCTATAAGCTCTATAAAATACAGGCCGAAGCCCTCAAGGCTGTCGGCATAATCGATTGAGGAGGGTTAAAATGGGAGAACTCAATACTATGTCAATAAACTTCCTCGACCCCGAAAAGTGCAGATTCTATATAAACCCGAACGGCTTTACCGCCCTCAGAACCGAGGATAAAGACTATCGCCGCGTGCGACTTCTGCGCACTCTGCCTCTGCACAGACCGTTTGAGTATATCAGTGTCAGCGATATGGACAAGAACGAGATCGGTATAATAAGAAACGCCGCCGATTTTCCTCCCGAGAGCAGAGAAATAATCGAAAAGGATCTCGCCGCGCGCTATTATTGCCCTAAGATTTCCGAGATATATTCGATAGACGAGAAGATGGGCTCGTTCTATTTCGATGTGTCTATAGACGGCTTCAAAAAGACCTTCGGCGTCAAGGACATCAGCCGCAATATCAAGATGCTCGATTCGGGTGCGGTCATGCTCACCGATGCCGACGGCAATCGTTTTATCATTCCGGATATCAACGCCCTCAAACCGAGAACGCGCAGGAAGATTGAACCGTTTTTGTATTGATTTTTTGCATAAATTTTGAAGAAAGGAGCGGCTGTGCGCCGTATGGTTTAAAATATGACCGAGGTAAAGTATGACCTTGATTTGAATTCGAAGCCGTGTTGCGGTGTCCTGCGGTATGAGAACGGCGCAGTCTATGCGCTCGAAGACGGCAAAGAGGTGTTTTCGCATTCGCTTGAAAATGTCGGCGAGCTTGTGCAGTATACCGATGTCGGCTGCGGAAGCCTCGAGATATCTCCGTTTGCGGACGAGCTCGGCTCGGATTACGACAGTGCCGAGAATATCACGGTCTGCCGCTTCTCCATGAGTGCCGCTGAGGATATAGGCGAATTCTGCAAGGCGGTCAACCACTATATAAAAACCGGCGAAGAACCGCAGCTCAGCGCCGACAATGCCGACCGATGCCCGGTCTGCGGCAGACGCTATCCAAAAGGCACCGATGTCTGTATGTTCTGCGTTGATAAGAGCTACATATGGCGCAGAACGTTTAAAATGCTTCGGCAGTTTATGCCGACTCTTATTGTGTCGAGCGTGCTCGTCACTCTCGCAAATCTTATGTCTGCGGCGCAGCCCGTGCTCCAGGGCAAGCTTGTTGACAGCTTCTCGTCGGCGTTTTCGTCCGGCGGACTCTCCGCAAAGCAGAATGTTATTATTATCGGCGTCGCCATGGCGCTGACTTATCTGTTCGAAAACATCTTCCAGATATTCTCGGGACGCACCGCGAACAGCGTAGGACTCGGATTCTCAAAATATCTGCGCTCCGTTGTCTATGACAAAGTCCAGCGTATGTCCGTCTCGTCCATGTCGCGCAAAACTGCGGGCGATCTTATAAAACGCGTCACGCGCGACACAAACACGGTGCAGAACTTCTTTGTTGATAAAGGACGCTATGCGCTCGAACAGATTATTCTTTTTATCGTCGTCGGCATATTCATGCTGCGCATGAGTCCGCTGCTGACTCTTCTCGCAGTCCTGCCCGCGCCGCTTTGCATTATCGCACTCAACAGCTTCAAGCGCTATATCCATCTGCGCTATGATAAGCAGTGGCGGTATGACAGCCGCGCGAATTCGATTCTTCACGATATCATCAAAGGCATCCGTGTTGTCAAAACATTCGGCAGCGAAAAGCGCGAGGTTGCAAAGTTTTCTTCCGCGAGCAAGGCTCTTGCCGATATCTCCGTGAGCAACGAGCGAATGTGGGCGATTATCTTCCCCGTAATAGGCTTCTTTATGAATTCCGGCAACTTCCTCGTGCTCTATTTCGGCGGCAGAATGGTTATAAACGGCACGATGACCGCAGGCGAGCTGTGGAGCTTTGTGCTTCTGCTCTCGTATATCTACAAACCGCTCGACTGGCTTGCCAATATGCCCCGCTGGATAGCGGAGGTCACAACGAGCCTTATAAAAATTTATGAAGTCCTCGATGAAAAGCCGCAGGTCGGCGATTCGAGAAATGCCGGCAAATATCCGATAAAGGGTGAAGTTGAGTTCGATTCCGTCGGCTTCGGCTATAAGAGTTATGAGCCGGTGCTCAAGGATATAAATCTGAAGATAAAACCGGGCGAGATGATAGGTCTCGTCGGACATTCGGGAGCGGGCAAGTCCACTATGATAAACCTTGTCATGCGCCTCTATGATGTCGACAGCGGAACGCTCAGAATAGACGGCAGGGATATCCGCGATTATGACCAGTATTATCTGCGCGAGAATATGGGCGTCGTGTTCCAGGAGACGTACCTTTTCTCCGGCACCGTCTATGACAATATCGCTTATGCAAAGCCGGACGCATCCCCGGAAGAGGTGTTCTCCGCCGCAAAGGCGGCAAACGCCCACGGCTTCATAATGGAGCTCAAGGACGGGTATAATACAGTCGTCGGCGAAAACGGCTATAATCTTTCCGGCGGCGAGCGTCAGCGCGTGGCGATAGCGCGAGCAATACTGCGCGACCCGAAGATACTCATTCTCGATGAGGCGACAAGCGCGCTCGACCCCGAGACCGAGAGTCATATTCAGGAGGCGCTCGGCAGGCTGGTTCAGAACAGAACAACAATAGCCATTGCCCACAGGCTTTCGACCTTGCGCCATGCGGACAGGCTCGTTGTGCTCGAAAACGGCAGAATCGCCGAGGTCGGCACGCATACGGAGCTTCTCAAAAAGCGCGGCATTTATTACAATCTTGTCATGGCTCAGCGCCAGACTTCAAAGCTTACATCCGAAGCTCAGGCGGCGCTCGACAGGCAGTAACGCAGACTTAAACACGGGAGACAAAAGCGAATCTTGTCTCCCGTGTTCTTTTTTTGTTAAATTGCTGTGAATTTGTCTTTTTGTCTTTACAGCTTGCGTAAAATAAAGTAAAATAGTAGCGGAAAATTATGTTTTTTTGAATGGAGGCAGTAACATGGAGCTTACGTATAAACGTATACTTCTGAAAATAAGCGGCGAGGTGCTCGCCGGCGGAAAGGGTATGGGTATTGACTACGATACCGTTCTCAATATCTGCTCCGCAGTCAAGGAATGTGTAGATATGGGCGTTCAGGTCGGTCTTGTCGTCGGCGGCGGCAACTTCTGGCG
>DKDF01000111.1:15239-18444 GCA_002451755.1 Ruminococcaceae bacterium UBA6855 | reverse complement strand
CACTGCGGCGCGGCTATTGAAAGTCTGATTATAAAATTTAGCTGAGCCGATTGCCTTAACTTTGCTATTGCTTAATTGATAGACAAATCCAATCTTATCGAATCGATAAACGGCGCACTTTTATACACCTTGCAATAACATAAAAACAAGCAACAAAATTTTTTACAAATTTTTACTTGACAGAACATAAATATAATGCTATGCTATATACATAGAACACCGATGTATAGAAACTCTATGCTAAAAGGAGGACTTTATATGAATATCCAAAAAGAACTGTCGAAGGGCAGCAGCTCGCTGCTCGTGCTGTCCGTCCTCGGAACAGGGGACATGTACGGCTACCAGATCATCAAGGAGATCGAGCAGCGCAGCGAATTTGTGTTCTCGTTCAAGGAGGGCACGCTCTATCCGATACTCCACGGCTTCGAGCAGGAGGGAATTGTGAAGTCCTATTGGCAGGACGGCGAGCGCGGCAAACGGCGCAAATATTATCACATCACCGACCGCGGACTGAAAATGCTCAGCAAATCGACCGAGGACTGGCGCTCGTATTCGACCGCCGTCGAAAAAGTTATAAGGAGCGGATTCGCACCCTCGGCGGTCTGAGGTGGAGAAAATGGACAAAAGAATAGAAAGCTATCTTGACTCTGTGATTCCCGAAAAGCTCTCGAAGAGGCGGCAGAAGCTTATCCGCGAGGAGCTGCGGGATCATATATCCGACCACATTGATTTTTATACCGAAATCGGCTACAGCGAGGACGAGAGCATCAAAAAGGCGCTGGCCGATATGGGCGACGACGGAGGTGTAACCGCAATGGTGAAAAAGGATTTCGAGAAAGTCTACGGCGAAAAAATCTGGATGCCGATTTTGGCGTTCGTGCTGACCGTCGGAATAGGCTCGCTGCTTTATCTTGCCGCATCGTTTCTCTTGGGCACATCATTTTCGGATGCGTGCGGTGCGCTTGTCGGATTCGCGGCGATGCTCGGGGTGTCGCTCGTTATGTCGGCGGCATATCGAAAGGGCTTCAGAAAGACGGTGCTTGCAATGGGGCTGTCCGGCGCGGTGTTCGGTTTGCCGTTTATTACTCCCGACCCGCAGCTGCCCTCTATGTATTCGGGCTTCGTTGACGCGCTTTTCTATAATGGCTGTTATATATTGGAAAAAATAATGCCGATGTCATTATATCCGGCAGTTGATTTTTATGACGGCGATATTCTCGCGATGTTCGGCTCGGCGGCTTTCGGCATTGGATTCGCGGTTGCGGCGGTAGTGCTCTATATACGCCTGAGAAAAGACGGGCTTCCGAAAGAAAAAAGTAAAAAGAGCACGGCGATAAAAATCAGCGTCGTGTGTGCCGCAGCAATAACGGTGGCGCTGACATGCCGCGGTGCGGAAAACTTTTTCAACTCCTATATATATGTTATGAACGGATGCAGATTCGAAGATTCAGACGGGATATGCAAGCAGAGCGAAGCAGCGTTCGATTCCGTGGCTCTCGGAATGAGCTACGATGAGACAAAGAAAAGACTTCGCGTTCAGGGCTATATGCCGTTTGACGAATACTGCGAAACGCAGAGCAGGGGAATGAGCAAACGCTTGAAATATTCGCTGAATGAACTCAATCTTGCCGTCGTCGATGATGGCTACACGGTGTTTGTCAATCCGAATGTGTTCTATGACTACAGCGGAATCGACGGAAGAAATTATAGCAACGGGTTTGTCTATATCAGAGCCGACTCCGACGGGTGCGTCGAATCAAAAGGCGTCGGAAGCGGAACTAAGCCGGGCGGCGGGAGCTATACCGCAACATTCTCGAGTGACGACAATTCGGACGGCGTGACGGAGGGCATAGTCGAAAACTGCTCCGTGTCTTCAAAGTTCTTCACGCTCAAAGACGGGGTGACAACGAGAAAATATGTTGTCACTCCCGGCAGACCGTAGCGGATGGAAGATATGCTGTAACAAAATCAACAATGAGTTTGACCGACGCATTAGGCGGTGAGAAAAATGGACAAAAGAATAGAAAGCTATCTTGACTCTGTGATTCCCGAAAAGCTCTCGAAGAAGCGGCAGAAGCTTATCCGCGAGGAGCTGCGGGATCATATATCCGACCACATCGATTTTTATACCGAAATCGGCTACAGCGAGGATGAAAGCATCAAAAAGGCGCTGGCCGATATGGGCGACGACGGAGGTGTAACCGCAATGGTGAAAAAGGATTTCGAAAAAGTCTACGGCGAAAAAATCTGGATGCCGATTTTGGCATTCGTGCTGACAATGCTTATGTTATTCGCGGCGATATACTGCGGCGTGTGGATACTGAGCGCGGACTCAAAGGGCAGCCCCGGCGTATTTGAAGTTATAGCGAGCTTTGCAATTATACTTGCCATGTCATTTGCGATGGTGTTTGCATACAGAAAAGGCTTGAAGAAAACACTGCTTGCAATAGGTATGCCGAATCTGCTGTTCGGAGCAACTCTGATTCCCAGCGGATATCCTCAGCCCGCGATATATGCGCTCATTTACGATGTCTGTCTTTTGCTCGAAGAAACGACTCCGCTGACTATGTATAAAGTTGCTGATACAGCCGAATATATAGTTCTCATAGCGGGAGTTGCCGTTGATATCGGCTTTGCGATAGTATCGGTTATTCTGTATAACAGGCTCAGAAAAAACGGAGTTTCGGAGAAAAGCGGCAAAAAGAAAATTATAATAACTGCGTCCGTGCTGTGCGCGGCGGCGGTATGCTTGACCCTTGCATACGGCAAATCGGAGAACTATTTTAATAAATACGAGTATGTTATGAATGGATATAAGTTCGAGACTTCCGACGGAATATGCAAGCAGAGCGAAGCGGTGTTCGACTCGATAGAACTCGGAATGAGCTATGACGAAGCAAAACTGAAGCTTCGCGTTCAGGGCTATATGCCGTTCGACGAATACTGCGAAACGCAGAGCATGGGAATGCGCAAGAGATTGAAATATTCGCTGAATGAGCTCAATCTTGCCGTCGTCGATGATGGCTACACGGTGTTTGTCAATCCAAATGTGTTCTATGACTACAGCGGAATCGACGGGCGAAATGACAGCAACGGGTTTGTCTATATCAGAGCCGACTCCGACGGATGCGTCGAATCGAAAGGAGTCGGAAGCGGAACGAAGCCGGGCGACGGGAGCTATACCGCAACATTCTCGAGTGACGAC
>DKDF01000111.1:14917-15172 GCA_002451755.1 Ruminococcaceae bacterium UBA6855 | reverse complement strand
CTTCAAAGTTCTTCACGCTCAAGGACGGGGTTACAACAAGAAAATATGTTGTTACTCCCGGCAGACCGTACCGTATGGAGGATATGCTGTAACAAAATCAGCCCGCAGCGCTGGTGAATAGATATAATCAAAAAGTCCTACCCAATTTTTATTTTGGGTAGGATTTTTTCATTGTGGTTTATGATACGGGAACATAGCAGTAAATTGTGCTTAGTCGCACAATCTATTAGGCGCCCCTGCAGGGGAGCTGGCTCG
>DKDF01000111.1:11890-14884 GCA_002451755.1 Ruminococcaceae bacterium UBA6855 | reverse complement strand
GGGAGCTGGCTCGGCGTAAGCCGAGACTGAGGGGTTATTTTAATAGTGCGTTGTAGGGGCGGATATTATCCGCCCACGAAGTTTGTACAAGTTTATCAATGCGTAGCTTGAATATCTTGCCGCATTATTACACGGATTTTTTGACCTCTATTCTGATTCTGCCTTTTTTCGTCTGCGAGAACTCTTCTCCGAGAATCGCTCTGCCTTTGCCGCGCAGGACGATTTTGTCTTTGGGTGAGAGACGGCGGTCGGATTTCAACACCTGCTCGTCGTTTACGGTCACTGCGCCCGAGGCTATTGCCTGCGCCGCCGCAGAGCGAGAGAGCGAGAATATCTCGCCTGCCACTGCGTCAATTCTCGGCGATGCGACGGTGATGCTCATTTCTTTTATGCTGACCTGCGGCGCACGGACTTCGCCGAGCGGAATCAGCTTCGCTTTCAGCGTCGCGCGTCCTGCGCCGGTCAGGTTCTGAACAATATATTTCGCGGCGTTGGGCAGGGCGACTATGTCGCAGCCGTCGGGCTGAACGCAGATGTCGCCGACGCTCTCTCGCGTAAGACCGAGCCCCATCACCGCGCCGAGATAGTCCCTGTGACCGATATCTGAAAATTTGTCTTTCTCTATTCTCACGGCGCTCAGCGGGCATTCGTCGGAATATACTGTAAAAATTTCGTTCGGGTCGTCGCTCTCGATATAGTCGGGGACGCTGAGCATGATTACACGCTCCGCGCCATCGAAGCCGCCCCAGAAGATGAATCTGCCCGCAGTCGAGCGGGCGAGGGCAGACGCCGCAGAGAGCGAAGCAGAATCGAGAAATTTCGACACCGCCGCAGGAATATTTTCTCTCTGCGCTTTTTCAATGTTTTCGGATATGTATGCTCTGAGTATGCTGCCTTCCATTTTTTGCGCCGCCTTTTTCGCTTTCTCGGCTCATTATACCATAAAAAGCGCCCGGAGAGAAGCTTTATTCGCGCCGTGTGTGGAATTCTATGGACAAATTGAACAAAGATCAAATCCACTAAAAGCGAATTAAAAAAATTGTGGGAAATAGATAAAAACAAGAGCTTTTTTACCCGATTATGAAAAAAATCCTTTATTTTACACATTTTTTAGCCCGTTATGTATTGCAATTGAGCGCGCGATTGTGTAAAATGTCTATAGCGCAGTTGTCAAAATGTCTAAAACGGCAGAAGTTGAAATCATTCAGAATAGGGGTAGATATTATGTCAAACAGGCTTTTTCAGGGTGTCATCCATCAGATGCGCGACGCTGTTGACAGAACGATCGGCGTTATTGATGAGACCGGCACCATAATCTCCTGCAGTGAGCTCGGTAAAATAGGCGAGGTTATTTCGAACGCTTCGCAGATTTTTGCGGAGGACGGCGACCGCATCGTTAACGGCTGCACTTACCGCTCGTTCGGCTCTCACATGCAGGCCGAGTATGCTGTTTTCATTGACGGCGAAGATGAGCTTGCAGGCAAATATGCGGATATCTGCTGCGTGGCGCTGAACAACATCAAGCAGTGCTACGACGAGAAATTCGACAGGGGCAACTTCGTCAAGAATGTCATTCTTGACAACATCCTTCCCGGCGATATCGCTATCAAGGCGCGCGAACTCCGCTTCAACAGCGACGCAGTCCGCACTGTCCTTCTGATAAGAATCACCGAGCACAACGATTCCGCAGCGTTCGACGTTATCCAGAATCTGTTCCCGGACAAGACCAAGGATTTCGTCATCAACATAAACGAAAACGAGATAGCTCTCGTCAAGGAAGTCCGCAGCAACATCGAGACCAAGGATCTCGAGAAGCTCGCGCGCTCCATTTCCGATTCTCTGACAACTGACCTTTATATCCACGCATATGTCGGCATCGGCACGACCGTCACCGGCGTCAAGGAGCTTGCCCGTTCGTTCAAGGAAGCTCAGATAGCCCTCGAGGTCGGCAAGGTGTTCGACACCGAAAAGACCATAGTCAGCTACGACAATCTCGGCATCGCAAGACTTATCTATCAGCTTCCCACGACCCTGTGCGATATGTTCATGCGCGAGGTGTTCAAGCGCGGCTCGATAGACAGCCTCGATCAGGAGACCCTGTTCACCATTCAGCGTTTCTTCGAGAACAACCTCAACGTCTCCGAGACCTCCCGCAAGCTCTTTGTCCACCGCAACACTCTTGTTTACAGACTCGAGAAGATCAAGAAGCTCACCGGCCTCGATCTGCGCGAGTTCGACGACGCTATCGTCTTCAAGGTGGCTCTTATGGTCAAGAAGTATCTCGATGCAAAGCCTGTCAAATACTGATCTGCGGCGTAATTTAAGATCGGTATAAAGTCAAGCGAGGGGGATACCGCTTTATATAGGAGTGAAAACTGTGATTGAATTCAGAGATGTTTCCAAGACCTACGAGAACGGAACACATGCTCTAAACCATGTCAACATCAAGATAAACAAGGGCGAATTCGTCTTTGTCGTCGGCGCGTCCGGCGCCGGAAAAAGCACCTTCCTCAAGCTCATGATGCGTGAGGAAGTGCCCTCGCATGGAAAAGTTATAATCAAAAATCAAGATCTGAGCACCCTTACCCGCAGCGAAATACCCTATTTTCGCCGCGGGTTGGGCATAGTATTCCAGGATTTTCGCCTGATACCCAAGATGACCGTGTTCGACAATGTGGCGTTCGCCATGCGCGTCACCGGCTCGAAAGAGAACAAGATTCAAAAGCGTGTCCCGTTCGTGCTCGACATAGTCGGACTGACGGACAAGATGAACTGCTATCCCACCGAGCTCTCCGGCGGCGAACAGCAGCGCGTGGCTCTTGCCCGCGCCCTTGCGAACAACGCCGATCTTATTATAGCGGACGAGCCGACGGGCAATGTCGACCCGCATATGAGCCTCGAGATAGTCGATCTGCTCATGCGCCTCAACCGGGAGGGCACGACTGTCATCATGGTCACCCATGAACACAATCTCGTCCGTATGTACGACAAGCG
>DKDF01000111.1:0-11841 GCA_002451755.1 Ruminococcaceae bacterium UBA6855 | reverse complement strand
CGCGTTATCCTGCTCGAAAACGGAACCGTTGCGGCGGACGGTAAGATGAAAAATTCCGCTCACCGCGAGCGCACGCTCGCGAAATCAGGGCGTCTAAATCGACCGGCGGACGGCTTCGCGACGAAGTATCTCGACGACGAGGAAGAAGCTCCGGAGGAGAAGACTGCTGCAAAGGAACCCGAAAAGCTCCCGGAAAAGGCGGAGGAGATAGCCAACGAGACCGCCGCCGACGATATCTACAGGCAGGCTCTCGAGAGCATAAGAAAAGAACGCGAAAAAGAATCGACGGGATACGGAAGCGAGTATGACACAACATATTCTTCCGTCTTGGCGGATTATTCGATATACCTCGAAGACGACGGAGAGGGGGACGAGAGCGATGAAAAATAACGGAAGCCTCGGCTACCTCACCCGCGAGGGAATGAGAAATCTCTATGTAAATCGCCTGATGAGCATAGCGTCGGTCTCCGTGCTGTTCAGCTGCATGGTGATGATTGGCGTTGCGTTCATGATAATGGTCAATATAAATATGTTCATCGGCAACGTCGAGGATCAGAATGTGATAATGGTCTTTGTCGACGACAGCGCAACGAAAGCGGAGGAGGACGAGCTCGGCTCGAGCCTCAGAGGGCTTTCGAATGTCCGCGAATGCAAATTCGTCGGCAAGGACAGCGGCTTTGCCCAGCTCAAGGACGAGATGGGGGACAGCTCCGTGCTCTTCGACGGGCTCGACGAAAACCCGCTTCCCGATGCATACGAAGTCTCGCTCAAGGATACGGATAAGTTTGACGACACGGTCAAGCGCATCTCTGAGCTTCCGCATGTTCTCCATATCCGCGAGAACAGGCAGCTTGCAAAGCAGCTCGCAGGTCTGAGAAACACGGTCAGCTATGTGAGCGCAGGTATGATAGCGCTGCTGCTCATAGTCTCGCTTTTCATCGTCTCCAACACAATAAGAATAACGATGGACAGCCGCAGGCTCGAAATAAATATCATGAAGAGCGTCGGCGCGACAAGGTGGTTTATCCGATGGCCGTTCATGATCGAGGGCATGATGCTCGGACTTATTTCCGGTGTGCTCGCCCTGCTTGCCGTCTGGGGCATATATGAAATTGCGGGCAGGTCGCTCGTCAAGACTCTCTCCGGCATCGGAATGTCGGGAATCGCTCCGTTCGGCAAATATGCTCTGATACTGCTCGCCGCGTTTATCGTGCTCGGCGTTCTCTCCGGCGCGCTCGGCAGTGCGGTGTCGATAACAAAATATCTCAAAGAAAAGGAGTTCGCGATAGTCGATGAAGAATAAGCGTAACACATGGCTCAGAAGAGCGGCGGCGTTTGTTCTTTGCGCGACGCTCGTGCTGATGACCGGAATTTTCCCGACAAGGGTTCAGGCGAAGAGCCTCGAGGATCTCAAGCAGGAGTATAACGAACTCGAAAAAGAGATTGAGGCAAACAAGAAAAAGCTCGAAAGCATAAAAAATCAGCAGACCTCGAATGCGGAGAAGATGAAGCTGCTCTCTTCTCAGGCTGAGGCGATAAGCAGCCAGCTCGATGTTATAAACTCTCAGCTCTCCGTTTTAAATGCGGACATTGCGGACTATGACAGGGAGATAGCGGCGCTCGATAAGAAAATTGACGAGGCTCAGTCGAAAATAGACAAGCTTGACGAGCAGATAGACGCCACGCAGGAGAAAATATCCGAACGCCTGCGCGCCACATATATGGCGGGCTCGTCCTCGTGGATTGAAATCCTGCTCGAGTCGGACAGCATCTCGTCGCTTCTGCTTCGCATCCAGCTGCTCGCGAGCGTCACGGAGAACGACAACAAGCTTATATCCCAGCTCGAAAAGCAGACCGAGGAGCTCAACGCCGCCAAGGCGGAGCTTGACGAGGACAAAAAAGCTCTCGAAGAGAAGCGCTCGTCTCTGGTCGAGAAGAAGTCTGAGCTCGACACTAAAAACAAAGAACTCGCTTCAAAACAGAACGCATATAACGCGAACTACCGTCAGATATCAAATCTTATGACCTCGCTCGACAAGAGCAGCGCCGAATATCAGCAGGAGCTGCAGCGGCAGTACAGAAAGCGCGAGGCGTTTGAGCGCCAGATAGACAAAATCATCAGCGGCGGCTCGCAGAGCGGCGATGATGACGATGAATTCTACAACGACGGCGAGATGATGTGGCCGGTTCCCTATAAGAACTCCTACATCTCCGCGGGCTACGGCTACTACGACCCCGAGGGCGACGGAACATACACCATGCATTCGGCTATAGACATAGTCGTGCGCGAAAACGGCGTAAATGTCTCTTACGGCAAGAAGATAGTTGCGGCGCAGAGCGGCAAGGTGCTCGTCAGAGGCTATTCCGATGTCGGCGGCAACTATATCACCATCGACCACGGCGACGGATACAGAACATATTACGGCCACTGCTCGAAGATAGTCGCTTCGGCGGGGCAGTATGTTGAAAAAGGCGAGGTCATCGCCTATATGGGCAACACCGGATATGTCACCGGACCGCATGTCCATTTCCAGGTCATGCAGGTCAAGAACGGTGTCGTCACGAGGCTCAATCCTCTCAATTTTGTCACGCCTCCGAATTGATCTCAGGCAGGAAGGAACGTGAAAGCAAATGAACAAGAAAATTTCGCTCGGACTTGCGATAGCGCTCATTATTCTGAGTGCGACCGCGACCTTCGCAATAACGATGTCGGTCTCACAGCGTATGTACAACAAGCTGATAACCGACCTTCCCAAGCGCGCGCAGATGTATGATGCGGTCGAGGAGGTCGACAAGATAGTCCGCTCGAATTATTACGGCGATATAGATGAGGCTCTGCTCGACTCGAACCTCGAAAACGGCTATATCAACGGACTCGGCGACAAGTACAGCCGCTATATGAATGCCGATGACTATAAGCTCTATTCCTCGAAGCTTGAGGGTCGCAGCGCGGGCATCGGCGTTGAGGTCGAGACCGACCCCGAGAGCGGGTATCTGCTCATAACGGAAGTCTATCCCAACTCCCCGGCGCAGACCGAGGGGCTTCAGAAGGGCGATAAGATAGTTGCCATAGGCGGCGACACGGTCACTGCCGAAAGCAGCAGTGAAATGGCGGGCAGGCTCAGCGGCATAAAGCTGACCTCCGTTAGCCTCACCTACAGGCGCGACGATGTCGACAAATCCGTCAACGTCGTCCTCGGTTACACGAACCAGACCGTCAGTTATGAGCTTATCGGCACGGTCGGATATATAAAAATATCCGCGTTCTACAAGAACACATTGAATCAGCTCGAAAAGGCAGTCGACCAGCTCAAGAAAGAGGGCGCGAAGAGCCTCGTTTTCGATGTGCGCTCGACCTATGACGGAACTATCGAATACACCTGCCGCGTTATAGATTATCTTGTTCCGACGGCGACCGAGGGCAACAAGGCGCTCGCAACGCTCGTTGACAAAAACGGCAACAACGTCAAGACCTACAGCTCCGACGCCAAGGATATAACGATGCCCATGGCGGTGCTTATAAATTCCGACACTGCGGGTTACGGCGAGCTGTTCGCCTGCGACCTCAAGGATTTCGGCAAGGCGTTCCTTATCGGCGAAAAGACCGCCGGCAGAGCCGATGTTCAGGAGACTTTCGAGCTCAGCGACGGCGGTGCAGTTGTGCTGACCACCTCGAAGATGCTGCCCTATATCAGCGAGAGCTTCGACGGCAAGGGCCTGACTCCGGACACCGAAGTTATTCTCGCGGATTCGCTCAGAGAGAATCTCAGCACGCTCGAAAAGGAGAGAGACACCCAGCTTCAGGCTGCTATCTCCATGCTCGCGGGCAACTCGTCAGAGGGCTGAGGCAGAAAATAATAAATGCCAACTCCCTGCTTTTTGAAAGCGGGGAGATTTTGTTTTGGAGGGAAAAATAATGATGCCGATATGTCAAAATATCTGCGCCGAATTTTCGGCAGTATTATGTCCTTTTGGGCTTTGTGATACAATATTTTGGGCAGATTAACGAAACTTTTCCTGTATCTGTAAAATTTTATCAAATTGCTTGCATATGAGGACAAAAACGGCTAAAATATATGAGGTATATAACCAATAACCAATTATACTAACAACGGAGGAATTCAAATGTCAGTTAAAGTTGCTATTAACGGCTTTGGCCGTATCGGTCGTCTTGCATTCCGTCAGATGTTCGGCGCAGAGGGCTATGAGGTTGTTGCTATCAACGATCTTACCAGCCCCGAGATGCTTGCAAACCTTCTCAAGTACGATACCGCTCAGGGCGGCTATTGCGGAAGAATAGGCGAGAATCTTCACACCGTAGACTTCAAGGCTGCTGAGTATGAAGAGGACGGCAAGACTGTCAAGGTTCCCGGCGCTATCATAGTTGACGGCAAGGAGATCACCATCTATGCTATGCCCAACGCGAAGGATCTTCCCTGGGGCGAGCTTGACGTTGATGTTGTTCTTGAGTGCACCGGCTTCTACTGCTCCAAGGCTAAGAGCCAGGCTCACATCGATGCAGGCGCTAAGAAGGTCGTTATCTCTGCTCCCGCAGGCAATGACCTCAAGACCATCGTCTTCAGCGTCAACGAGGACACCCTCACTGCCGACGACACCATCATCAGTGCAGCTTCCTGCACCACCAACTGCCTTGCTCCCATGGCTAAGGCTCTTAACGATTACGCTCCCATCCAGAGCGGTATCATGTCCACCATCCACGCCTACACCGGCGATCAGATGATCCTCGACGGTCCCCACAGAAAGGGCGACAAGAGACGTGCCCGTGCAGGCGCTGCCAACATCGTTCCCAACTCGACCGGCGCTGCTAAGGCTATCGGTCTTGTTATCCCCGAGCTCAACGGCAAGCTTATCGGCTCCGCTCAGAGAGTTCCCGTGCCGACCGGCTCCACCACCATCCTTACCGCTGTTGTCAAGGGCAGCGATGTGACCAAGGAAGGCATCAACGCCGCTATGAAGGCTGCTGCTTCCGCTTCCTTCGGCTACAATGAGGATCCGATCGTTTCCTCCGATGTTATCGGCATGAGATTCGGCTCTCTCTTCGATGCAACTCAGACCATGGTTGCTAAGATCGCTGACGATCTGTATGAGGTTCAGGTTGTTTCGTGGTACGACAACGAGAACTCCTACACCAGCCAGATGGTCAGAACCATCAAGTATTTCGCAGAGCTCAGCAAGTAATCAGCTAAGTTCAGTGCCCCGCACGAAAGTGCGGGGCATTTTTTTTATATTGTTATCTTCGGCGAATTTTTGACGAAGGCTCCCCTGCAGGGGAGCTGGCTCGGCGAAGCCGAGACTGAGGGGTTGGTTTCGCTCCGCTCAAGGTCATGCGGTAGGGGCGGATATCATCCGCCCGCGAACTCTGCACAATTTTATTGGCGCGCGGCTTGTAGGGTGCGGCGACTCGACGCACCGCTGCCGCGGCAGCGTCACGAAAAACTTATCAAAAGCAACTTTAAAAGCAATTTTTATAATAATATAGAACTTTATTTCGGCGCCCTTGTGTAAAGGGAGCTGGCTCGGCGGAGCCGAGACTGAGGGATTGAAAGATAAATTTGATTGACCTTGTGCCGTTACAACGACTTTGTACAACTATAAGAACCCTCTTTGCAACTGCACCAACAGCGGACATTGCACTGCCGCTCCACAAAAAAACATCTGAACATAAAAATCCTCCGTACACCAAAATGTACGGAGGATAATTTTTTTATATCGCGAGGAACGCTTTTGCGAGCGCGAAGTAGATGAGCAGGGTGACCATATCGACTATCGTCGTTATCATCGGTCCTGCCATGAGTGCGGGATCGAGCTTTACAAGCTTTGCGATAATCGGCAGGGTGCAGCCGATTATTTTCGCCACTATGACCGCGCAGACCATTGCGGCTGAAACGACGAGATAAACGGGCATTCCGCCGGAGGAGAAGAGCATCATTCTGCCGATGTTGACTGCCGCGAGGGTCAGTCCGCAGATGAGCGCGACTCTTATCTCTTTGAACACTATCTTCAGATAGTCCTTCGGGTGTATCTCGCCGAGCGCAAGACCGCGGATTATCAGCGTCGAGACCTGATTGCCGGCATTTCCGCCCGTGTCCATGAGCATCGGTATGCAGGCGGTGAGTCCCGCGACTGCCGCGAGCATATTTTCATAGTTTTCGATTATCTTGCCAGTGAAGGTCGCCGAGACCATGAGCACCAGAAGCCAGAGGATTCTGTTCTTTGCGAGCTTGAAAACGCCGGTTTTGAGGTAGTTGTCGTCCGAGGGATGAAGCATTGCCATCTTCTCGAAGTCCTCGGTGTTCTCGTCCTCGATGACATCGACGATGTCGTCTATCGTGATTATGCCGACGAGTCTCGCCTCGTTGTCAACAACGGGAACGGAGAGCAGGTCGTATTTTCTCGCGATGTCCGCAACCTTCTCCTGGTCGTCGAGCGTGTTGACACAGATGAGCTGGGAGTCGGTATCCATTATGTCGCGGATAAGCTCGCTGTCTTTTGCCATCAGCAGCGTGTGCAGGGCGACCGTGCCGATAAGATGGCGCTTGTCGTCGATGCAGAAGCAGGTGTAGACCGTCTCTTTGTCGACGGCGGTTGAGCGTATGTGCTCGATTGCCTGACCGACTGTGAAAAAGTCATGCAGCTCGACCATCTCAATGGTCATTATCGAACCTGCGCTGTTTTCGGGATATTTCAAAAATCTGTTTATCAGACACCTCGTCTCGCTGTCTGCCTTTGCGAGCACGCGGCGCACGACGTTTGCCGGGACTTCTTCGAGGAAGTCGACGGTGTCGTCAAGGAACATGTCGTCGAGCAGGTTCTCAAGCTCCGTATCTGTTATAAGATTCAGCAGCTGCGCCTGAGAATCGGGCTCAAGATAAGAAAAAACATCCGCCGATATGTCTTTGGGGAGGATGCGGAATATCCGCAGAAGCTCGTCTTCCGGGAGAGATTCCATCGCCTGCGCTATATCAACGACGTTCATGTCGCACAGCTGTTCGCGCAGATCGGCAAGCTTGCCCTCCGCCAGCAGTGCGCTGATATTTTCCAGGATATCACGGCTCATATTGCACCTCTTTCTCCGTGAGGCGCACGCAAAAAGAGCCGATTTTTTTATCGGTCGAACTTTTTCGGGCGTGACCCCACAGCTTTATTTTTAGTTTGCCAACTTCGCGGCTTAGGTTTGTCGCTGCCCAAAAAAATTCACCACTTTTCAAAAATTTTTGCGTCGGAAAAGCCCGACGGGAGCACTTTTCGCACTTCTACATTAGTTTATACCCCACGACCTCAAAAGTCAAGCAAAAGAGCAAAAATCTTGTGTAATCGGCGGCAATCACCGAAAACGGGGAAAATCAGCCGAAAAATGCCTGAAAACAGGCGAAAACAGACTTTTTGTTTCTGCAAATATTAATAAAATATGAACTTTGTTGACGCCCCGCGATTTTTTGCACGCCGATATGCAAAAAATCGGGGCGTTTTCGCTATGGGTGACGGGCGCTTCGGAGACCGCCGCCGAAGAGCTCGTGAATATAGATGAGGAGATGAGAGTATGAAAAAGAAAGAACCGCTTTCGCCCAAAGAGGAAAATTTCTGCCGCTTCTTTGTCGCGTCCCGCGAACCGCGCGCGTCGGCTGCGCGGGCGGGCTATTCTGTCCATCCGGAGCGAACGGCAATGAAGCTGCTCGCCGACCCGGAGATCAAAAGGCGAATAGCGAAGCTCGAAAATGAGCGCGACGCGAAGCTTGCGGAGGTCATTGAGGGCTACCGCAGACTCGCTTTTGGGAGCGTTGCGGACGCGGTGAAGCTCATTTTGTCGGACGAGCTGCCGGACGGGTCGGAAATAGAAAAGCTGGACCTGACGATGGTATCGGATATCAAACGCCCGAAAGGCGGAGGACTTGAGGTCAAATTTTTTGATCGGCTCAAGGCGCTCGACCGACTCTGCGAGCTGAGCAACGCCGCTTCGGCGGGAGAAAATTCGGATTTCCTTTCTGCGCTTGACCGCAGTGCGCGTGCTCTGCGCGGGGATGATGCGAGTGAGTAAACGCAAAAACAACACCTTTGAGAGCTTTTCGCAAAAACAGCTTCGGGTGCTCTCGTGGTGGTGCCCGTCGAGCTCCGACAGAAATTTTGACGCGATAATTTGCGACGGCGCGGTGCGCTCCGGCAAGACGGTGTGTATGTCCGTCTCATTTGTCGCGTGGGCGTTTTCGGCGTTTGACGACACGTCCTTCGCGCTGTGCGGCAAGACGGTGACTTCGCTGAGAAGAAACATAGTCACGCCGATTCTGCCTGTCCTGCGCCGACTCGGCTTCGACTGCCGCGAGAAGCTGTCCCAGCATCTGGTGGAGATAGAATATTCCGGCAGGCGCAACCGATTTTATCTCTTTGGGGGCAAGGACGAGGGCTCGGCGGCGCTCATTCAGGGCATGACGCTCGGCGGCGTTCTGCTCGACGAGGTCGCCCTGATGCCGCGGTCATTTGTTGAACAGGCTCTCGCGCGCTGCTCGCTCGACGGGTCTAAGCTGTGGTTCAACTGCAACCCGGATACCCCTCTGCACTGGTTCTACGAGGAGTGGATAAAAAAGAGCGAAGAGAAAAACTGCCTGTATCTCCACTTCACCATGGACGACAATCCGTCGCTCACGCCCGCGATAAAGCGCAGATACGAGAGTCTTTACAGCGGCGCGTTCTATGACCGCTTCGTGCTGGGCAAATGGGTCGCGGCGCAGGGACTCGTCTATCCGTTCTTTTCGCGCTCGGTTCATGTCGCGGAGCCTGACGGCATACCGTCGCGCTACTTCATCTCCTGCGATTACGGCACGGTCAACCCGTCGTCGTTCGGACTCTGGGGCGAGTACGGCGGGCGGTGGTACAGGTTGAGCGAATACTATTTCGACAGCCGCAGGGAGGGCGAGCAGCGCACCGACGAGGAGCACTATGCCGCGCTCGGACAGCTCGCGGGCGACCTGAACATAGAGGCGGTCATAGCCGATCCATCCGCCGCGAGCTTTCTCGAATGTATCCGCCGCCACGGCAGGTTCCGAGCCGTGCCCGCAAAGAACGATGTTATAGACGGCATCCGCCGCGTTTCGGATGCCCTCAAGGAGCGGCGTATCCTTTTCCCGCAGTCATGCACGGACTGCCTTCGGGAATTTTCCCTCTACAGATGGGATAACACTGCCGCACGCGATGCTCCGAGAAAGGAATACGACCACGCCATGGACGATGTGCGATATTTCGTCTCCACAGTGCTCGCGCACGAAGAGGACGGCTTTTTCGCGCTCGCCATGAGCAGATGACGGCCGGGCGGTCGGCTGTCATGAAAAGGAGGAATAACAATAAATCCGTTCAAAAGAAAGAAAACCGCTCCCGAGCCTGCTGCGGTGCAGACCTCGGCGCGCCCCGCGTCGGGTCTCGGACTGCTCGACAGCTACACTCCGCTCGGCGGCAATCAGACGCGGCTCTATTACGCCCTGCGCGAAGCGGTGCCTATAATCGACGCCGCCATATTCAAGACCGTCCGCCTG
The DNA here is from genome assembly GCA_002451755.1 of Ruminococcaceae bacterium UBA6855. Taxonomy (GTDB): domain Bacteria; phylum Bacillota; class Clostridia; order Oscillospirales; family Acutalibacteraceae; genus CAG-177. The sequence goes on along the minus strand of DKDF01000111.1, from coordinate 2,299 downwards.
ACTGGCGGCTTTGAGGTCAGATGCGCCGACGAACGCCTGCAGCATAAGCTCGACAATTTCGTTCGCAATGTCCCCGTCGGCGGCAACCAGTGCGGTCTCGAAAGCTTTGTTTCAACTTATTTCGAGCAGCTGCTGACCTGCGGCACGGCGGTCGGCGAGATGGTGACTGATTCGGACGGGCATATCGCGGCGCTCTTTAACTCTCCGCTCGAAAATATCGAGCTTCGCCGCGCTTCGGACGGAGTCGGAGTAGATATCTTTTCCGCCTCGTGCGTCGGTATGCCGTCGCCGGTCAGGCGACCCGAGCTTGTGTTGCTGTCCGTGCTCAACCCGCAGCCGGGCGAAGTCTGCGGCTGTTCGATGCTCAAAGGCCTGCCGTTTGTCAGCGGGATACTCATGAAAATCTACAAGACCATCGGGCTCAATTGGGAGCGCATGGGCAATATCCGCTTCGCGGTCACATATAAGCCGCAGAACGACTCGCTCGACCGCGCATACGCCAAGGAGCGCGCCATGCAGGTGGCAAAGGAATGGAGCGAGGCGATGCAGACGGGCGGCGCAGTAAAAGATTTTGTCGCTGTCGGCGATGTTCAGATAAAGGTCATTGGCGCGGACAATCAGATTCTCGACAGCGAGGTGCCCGTGCGCCAGATGCTCGAACAGATAGTCGCGAAAACGGGGCTTCCGCCGTTCATGCTCGGTCTGTCATGGTCATCAACGGAGCGCATGTCGACCCAACAGGCAGATGTGCTCACCAGCGAGATCGACGCATACCGCCGCATTTTAACACCCGTCATCGAGCGCATATGCCGCACATATCTGCTCTTCGAGGGAACGCCCTCGCAGGTGACGGCCGAGTGGGACGATGTGACTCTTCAGGACAATGTTGAGCTTGCGCGCGCCGAGCTCTATGCGGCGCAGGCGGAAAAAATCAGGAAAGAGATTGAAAACGGGGAGTGATAACTACGCAGAACAGCGTTCTTTCAGGCGCTCCGACTCCGCAGGAGCTGGAGCTTATCAATAATTATACCGTAAAGCCACTGAGCGCCGACGAGGTCTATACCTTCGGCATCGTGCTTTGCGATAATGAAATCGACAGGGACTTCGAGCGCTTCGATATTCCCGCGCTAGAAAAGCTCGCCGAGCTTTTTGTAGGCAAGACGGGGATATTCGACCACAGCATGAGCGGCAGGGATCAGACGGCGAGGATATTTTCCTGCCGCGTCGAGACGGACGATAACAAAGTGACCTCGGCGGGCGAAAAATACACGAAGCTCTGCGCGCGGGCGTATATGCCGCGCAGCGAAAAGAACGCCGCGCTTATTGAAGAGATAGACGCGGGGATAAAGAAAGAGACGAGTGTCGGCTGCTCGGTCGGCAGAAGCGTCTGTTCAATCTGCGGCAAGGACGGGCGAACCGATCCGTGCGCCCACATAAAGGGCAGGGAGTACGGCGGCAAGCTCTGTCACAGGATACTCTGCGACCCGACGGACGCCTATGAGTGGTCGTTTGTTGCCGTACCGGCTCAGCCCGCGGCGGGTGTCACGAAGTCTTACCGCGCGGACGAGCAGACGGTGAAGACTGTCAAACGCCTCTCCTGCGCCAACGAGGGCGTGACCCTCACAAAGGCGGAGGCGGCGGGACTTTACGGCTATATCGACGAGCTCGAGCAGCTCGCCCGCGAGGGCAAAGCGTACCGCGAGGAGCTTATATGCGATGTGATACGCATGGGCGCGGCGGCTCTGCCGGATATGCGCGGCGAGAGCCTCTCGGCGATATGCGGCACCCTCGGTCTCGAACAGCTCAGAGAGCTGAAAAAAGCTTTCTCGGGCGGCGGAAAACTCAACAGTCAGCTCTCGTCAGCAAAGCCCGAAACGCATTCGGGCAACAGCGAGTTCAGAATTTAAAGGAGGATAATTATGTCAGTTTCAACTAAAGGTTTTTGTGAGAATGTTCTCACGCTCAAGGCGGCAAGCGGACTTGAAGCGGGCGTGCCCGTCGCGGTCAGTGCAAACGATACCGTTTCGGCGGCAGGCGCGGACGCGAAGTTCTGCGGCGTCAGTGTAAATGTGAACGGCGGATATGCGGGCGTTCAGCTCTCGGGCGTCGTCACTCTGCCCTATACGGGCACGGACGCTCCGGCGGTCGGATATGCTGCTCTTGCATCGGACGGTGCAGGCGGAGTCAAGGCGAGCACAAAGGGCAACACCTATCTCGTGCTCAGCGTCAACACAACCGCCAAAACAGTGAGCTTCATGCTCTGATTCTGAAAGGAGAATAGCGTGAAAGAAATATTTGT
>DKDF01000020.1:22265-23239 GCA_002451755.1 Ruminococcaceae bacterium UBA6855 | reverse complement strand
CCGAACAGTCCGCCCGAGCCGATAGCATACAGGGAGTTGTTCGTCTGCCAGCGGGCGTCGCCGGGGTCATAGCTCTTGTCGAGCCATGCGATTATTCGCTCCGCCGCATAGGCGGGCATTTTATCTCTGAAAACGACCATGAGCACTGCGCCGCCGACGATGCAGGCTATGACGAGCGGATACCACTTGCGGTCGATGCCGCCGAGATATGTCATCGCTATGCCGAGAAGACCGACAAGTATTGTCGCGGAGACATGCTTTTCGAGCGCTATAAGTCCGCACATGGTGCCGACGACTATCATATAGAGGAACATCATTTTCCAGTCGGAGCATATGGCTTTTTTACGTCTGTCCATGCTCCACGCGCAGTACATTATCAGCGCGACCTTTGCAAGCTCGGACGGCTGGAACAGTTTCTTGCCGCCGATAACGAGCCAGCGTTTGAAATCGCCGTCGCCGTGGAAAATAAGCACGAGAACAAGGAAGAAGAAAGCGACGGTTATCGCCAAAAACGATAAATCCTTGAGCACTCTGTAATTTATTCTCGACACTACGAACATCAGCACAACACCGGTTACGGCAAAGATCAGCTGACGCTCGATATAATGATACGCATTGCCCTCATGTCTGTTTATGGCGTTGATATAGCTCGCCGAGAACAGGGCTATCAGTCCGATGATGAGCAGGATGACGACGAGCAGGAAGAACCTTGTGTCTATCTTTCCGAAAGCCAGCACTTCGCGCTTGTCGAGCCTTTTGATATTCCTTGGGGTATACTTATAGAACGGATAGTACTGGCGTAGAATTTTCCTAACAGGAGATATTTCTTTCTCCGCTCCATTTGTTTTTTTGACCTTTGCGGTTTTCATTTTTCCTTTTGTCTTCGTCATCCCGATCCCCCTTTCGTCTGCGTTTATTTTTAAAGTGCGTAGCCGCCGAAATACATCAGTGCGATCGCCGCGGCTCCGCCGACC
>DKDF01000020.1:0-22233 GCA_002451755.1 Ruminococcaceae bacterium UBA6855 | reverse complement strand
ATCCGCCGACAGCGTTGACTATCGAAAACACTGCGACTATCTTCTTCTCGCTCCAGCCGCTCATCTCGAAATGATGATGAATGGGAGCCATCTTAAAGATGCGCTTGCCGTGAGTTATCTTGAAATAGCCTATCTGGAGCACGTCGGATGCGCCCTCTATAACATATATTATGCCCGTCAGGAGCAGAATAAGCGGGCAGTTGAGCGCATACGCGATAGCGACGACCATGCCGCCGAGGAACATCGAGCCCGTGTCGCCCATGAACACCTTTGCAGGGTTGTGGTTCCAGACAAGGAAGCCCGCGCATCCGCCGACAAGTATGCTCGCCATGAGCGAAACGCCGAAAAATTTATGCATATAAGCAATAACGCACATGGAGAGTCCGAAGGTTATCGTAACGCTCGAGCAGAGTCCGTCGATGCCGTCGGTGAAATTGACTGCGTTTATCGCGGCATATATAACGACAAAGCCGAAGATCCAGAAGAATACGTCCATGCGAACATTGCCGGCAAACGGGATGAACATATAGGGTTCCTTGCCCATGCCCATATAGAGCGAGACGAGATAAGCGATTATAACGAGCGACTGAAGCACCGTCTTCTGCTTCTCGGTCAGACCGAGGTTGCGCTTTTTGACGACCTTTATATAGTCATCGGCAAAACCGATGAGCGCCACGCTCAGAGCAAAGATAATGCCGCTGTAGAACTTCGTATAAAGCTCGATTATCGACGCGCCGGTAGCGCTGCTGTCGACGATATCGCCGCCGAGGAGCTTGTCGGTAATAACAGTTACTGCGACTGCGGCTATTGTGCCGAAGATAAACATGAGTCCGCCCATGGTCGGCGTGCCCTGCTTTTTCTCGTGCCACTTCGGACCGATTTCAAGAATAGTCTGCCCGAAATGGAGCTTTCTCAGCCACGGAATTATGGCAAGCCCGAGCAACGCGGTGACGAGCGCCGCGGCCGCCGCGCCCATTATCAATGCTGCGATTGTGTTCATTGTTTTTTCCTCCCTGTATCGTGCGGAAGTCCGAGAATTTCTCTTACGGTCTCCCGCTCGTCAAGCGGCAATTTTTCGCCGCCGATAAGCTGATATTTTTCGTGTCCCTTGCCCGCGAGCAGGACTGTGTCGCCGGGTTCGGCTGTTTTAAGCGCGAGCGCTATCGCCTTGCGTCTGTCCGGTTCAACGAAAAGATCGCGGCGTTTTTTGTCCGTGCCCTTTAATATATCGCCGATTATTTTTATCGGGTCTTCCGAGCGCGGGTTGTCGCTCGTGACGATAATCTTATCCGCATATTTGCACGCGGCGGCGCACATCAGCGGGCGTTTGGTTCTGTCCCTGTCCCCGCCGCAGCCGAAAAGAACTATGAGCTTCCCGCGGCAGGACGGGCGCAGAGCCCGCAGCACCTGTTCAAGCCCGTCGGGCGTGTGGGCGTAGTCAATAATGACGCTGTACGGCGCTGAGCACTCCACATGTTCGAGCCGTCCGCAGACGCTTTTTGACTTTGCGAGCGACTGCGCGGCATCTTTCGGCTCGATGCCGAGATTTATCGCGCAGACAGCCGCCGCCATGGCGTTCGAGACGCTGAAAAGTCCGGGGGACGCGAATTCTATATGTTCTATGTGCCCTTTCGAGACAAGCTCGAAGCGGACACAGCCCGAAAGAAGCGAGATGTTTTTCGCCGTATAGTCGGCGCAGTCGAGCACGGTTGAAAATGTAATTACTTTTCCCTTTGCCGCGGCGATTATCTCATCTGCACGCGGGTCGTCGAGATTGACTATTGACAGCGTAGAATGTTCAAAGAGCTTTTTCTTCGCCGAGAGGTAATTTTCAAATGTGCCGTGATAATCTAAATGATCGCGCGTGATATTTGTGAACACCGCCGCGTCGAAGTCTATGCCCTCGAGCCTCCCCTGCGCGAGCGCCTGAGACGAAGCTTCCATGACGCAGGCTTCGCACCCCTGCGAAACGGCGCGCGCGAGCAGCGAATAAAGTTCCGGCGGCTTCGGCGTAGTCAGCCCGCTCGGCAGATTTTTATCTCCGAGGCGGTTGCAGACCGTTCCGGTGAGCAGTGTTTTCGTCCCCGAATCGGAAAGGATATTTCTTATAAGCGTAGTCACCGTCGTTTTGCCGTTTGTGCCGGTGACGCCTATCATTCTGAGCCTGCGCTCCGGGTGATTACAGAGTGCCGCGCAAAGGCGCGCATATGCGCTGCGGGAATCCGCGACATGAAGCTCGTTTTCGAGTCCCAGCCTATCCTGAGTCACAACAGCCTCCGCGCCCGAGGCGAGCGCATCCAAAGCCGCTGTGTGACCGTCGAAGCTCCTGTGGCGTATGCACACGAACAGCGAGCCGGGTCGGACGAGTCTGCTGTCATCGGTGACGAGATTTATATCCGCATCGTTTTTTATACTTCCGTCAAATTCAACTTCCCGGAACAATTCGGAAAGTCTCATTGAAAATCTCCTTTATCAGCCCGGAGAATCGGAAACGCCGGTATTCGATTTGAAGTATACTGTGACCGTCGTGCCGTAATCGACGCTTTCGCCCTTTGCGATGCTCTGTCCGTAAGATGTGAGCTCGGAGTTGACGAGAGTGTTGCCGGATATCTTGACGTTTATGCCCGCGGCAGCCGCAGTGCGGTTGACCTGGGTTATCGAAAGTCCCGTCAGATCGGGCACTTTGGTCTTTGTTTCAACGGGGCCGCCCTCGGTATAGAGCACGACTATGCCGCCCTTGGGCACGCTCTGATAGGCGCCGGGGAGCTGGCTGATAACCTTGTCGCCGTTGCCGATAACCTTGCAGTTGAAGCCCGCCGAGCGAAGCTCCGAAGAGACCGTCGAAACATTCTTGCCGACATAGTTGGAAACCGTCGTGTCGAGCTTTGCAAGCTCGCTCTCGGTATACTGCGGTTCAACATTGAGATATTTGAGCGTTTTTTCCATGACCTGCGCGGCGACGGGAGCGGCTATCTGACCGCCCTGGATCTGACCGCCATGCGGCTCATCGATAATAATAATTATTGCAACCTTCGGATCGTCCGCAGGGGCGAAGCAGCCGTAGGACGCGACGTGCTCGCCGGTCTTGCCGAGCTTCTGCGATGTGCCGGTCTTGCCCGCGACGCGGTAGCCGATAACATATCCGTTTTTCGCCGTGCCTTCGTTGACGACGCGGCGCATCATCTCGGCGACCTTTGCCGAGGTCTCCTCACTTATCACCTGACGCCTGACGGTCGGCTGAGTCTCGCTGACGACATTGCCGTTGTCGTCGAGCACTTTCGCGACAACATAGGGCTTCATCAGCTTTCCGCCGTTGGCTATGGCGGAGAGTGCTGTCACCATCTGAATAGGCGTGACCTGGAACGACTGACCGAACGAGGAGCTCGCGAGGTCGATGAGCGTCATGCCCTCGTGGGCGTGGTAGGTGACGCCCGCCTTGGGCTGAGTCTCCGCAGGGAGGTCGATCCCGGTCTTTTCGGTGAAGCCGAACGCCTCGAAATATTTGTAGAAATTATCAACGCCGAGGCGCTGACCCATGGTTATGAAATAAGAGTTGCAGGATTTTTTCAGACCTCCGACCATGTCGAGCGTGCCGTGAACTGTGTGCGCGTTGCAGTGATAGGTCTGGGTGAGGATTTTTATTCCGCCTGCCACGCAGTCGACCTTCGTTGACTGATCCGCGACGCCCTGATCGAGTGCCGCAGAGGCGGTAATTGTCTTGAAAACGGAACCGGGCTCGTAGGTGCTGCTGACATTCTGGTTTCGGACATTGTTATAGAACACATTGAGCTTCGCGTTGTTTTTGTCCTCTTCCTGACCCTTTTTGATTTCTTCCTCGGTCGGGGTCTTGCCCGCTTCTTCATATTTTGCGGCACGCAGCTCCTGGAGGCGTTTATATTCCTCTTCGACCTCCGCATCGTCCGTCTGGCGCGGATTGTTCGGGTCATAGTCGCTCATGGTCGCCATGCCGAGTATAGCGCCGGTGTTGACATCCATAACTATACCGTTTGCATAGGCGCACTTGTTGTCGATATACGCCTGCTTGAGCGCTTCTTCAAGATAGCGCTGGATATTGCTGTTGACAGTCAGTTGAAGCTTCTGCCCGTTCGTCGCGTCGTAAAGGGTCTCATACTGGAGCGGCATCGCCCTGCCGTAGGCGTCCTTCGCGGTGACCTTTCTGCCGGGGATACCCGAAAGGATGCTGTTATAATATAGCTCGATGCCCGCCTGACCGTTGCCCTCGGAGTTTGTGTAGCCAATGATATGGCTGGCGAGGTTGCCGTTGGGATAGTAGCGTTTGACATCGGGGTCTATGCCGACCATCGAACTGCCGTAGACATACTGCTCCTTGCCGTCCTGCTTGTATACGTACTTTTTCTTTTTTATCTCGACTATTTTTTCTTTGTTGTCATATTCAACCTGCTTTGCGATGACGAGATATCTGTATTTCGTCATCTTGAGTTTTTTCATCAGCGTGTCTCCGTTTATGCCGAGTGTTTTGCTCAGATCACTGCACAAATCGGCGCGGACGCTATCGTTCGGCACGCTGTAGGGGTCGATATACACGAGCCACACCGACGCGCTCTGGGCGAGGACATTTCCCTCGGAGTCATAAATAGTGCCGCGCTGAGCCGGTATCTCGGTATCGTAGAGCTGATTCTCCTCGGCCTTGCCTTTGTAATAATCAGCCTGAACCACCTGAATGCGGAAGAGGTTGCCGACGCAGGCAAGGAAAGCTATGGCGATGATAACTACCATCACCTTGGCGCGCCTGTCTTTTTCTTTTTTAGGCAATGTCTTCTGCATATCTTCACCCTTTCACCGTTCAGTAAAAAACCTTCTTAAATGTCCAAAAAGGGCAGACCGCGATCCGCCCTTTTCAAAGCAACTCAGGCACATAATTATATGCCGTGCGATGCCCGTACTATTCTCCCGCTTTCGCTGAGTTGTCATCATTATAAACGACTGAATCAGAACCGTTGACGGTTATGTAGTTTATCTGCGAGCGGTTGCCCTTGACCATGCCGAGCCTGTTTGTCGCATAATCGAGAATAGCGTCCGTGCTCATCTTCTGAGTCAGTCTGCTCTGCAGGTCGACCGTTCTGCTCTGTTCCTCGGCGATGCTCGTCTGTATGCTCGCCGTCTCTTTCGCAAGGACGGTAAGCCTTGTGCGCGAATACATGTTTATGCCCAGAAGCATGAACATAACGACAGCCACGCTGAGAATAACGGCGATGCGCCTGTTTATCTCTTTTGCCTCTGCCTGCTTCTCTTCCTTCGTCTTTTCCGGCGCCTTGATCACTCGCTGCGGACCGACCGGAACTTCTCTTTTCTTCGGCGCGGGCATAGCCTGCTGAGGCTCAAAGAGTTCGAATCTGTACGCCTGCGTGCCGTTGAGATTTGTTGCCATAGTTACCATCCTTTCTCTGTAACTTTTTCCCGTTTATACTAAAAATTTATCTGATTTTCTCTATTACGCGAAGCCTTGCGCTTCTGCTGCGCGGATTCTCTTCGAGCTCCGCCTTGCTCGGAGCCGCCGCCTTTTGCGGCAATCTGCCGCGGCTCTTTCTCCCGCAGACGCACACCGGGAACTCCGGCGGGCATATGCACCCCTCGCACAGGGAGGCAAAAGTCTGCTTGACTGCTCTGTCTTCGAGCGAATGGAAGGTTATTATCGCGAGCCTGCCGCCGACCTTGAGCGAATCGAACATATCGCCAATCGCTCTGTCGAGCCCGTCGAGCTCGCCGTTGACATAGATCCTCAACGCCTGGAAGGTGCGCCTCGCGGGGTGGCCTCCCTCGCGGCGCGCCGCTGCCGGAATAGAGCTTTTGACTATCTCAGCTAGTTCCAGTGTTGTTTCTATCGGCTTTTCAGCCCTCGCTCGGACTATTCCCGCCGCTATACGCGGAGCGAACTTGTCCTCACCGTATCTGTAGATGATATCCTGCAGCTCGCGCTGTGAAAGCGAGTTGACTGCGTCAGCCGCGCTCATGCCCTGCATCGACATTCTCATGTCGAGCGGAGCGTCCGCGTGGAAAGAAAATCCACGCGCGGCATCGTCGAGCTGATGGGAGCTTACTCCGAGATCTGCGAGGATGCCGTCTGCGCCCTCGTCGGTGAACTGCGAAAGTATGCTCTTTATATTAAAGAAGTTGTCGTTGACTATGCTGACATTCTCTCTGCCCTCGAAACGCTTTGTGAGCGTCTCTATTGCTTCGGGGTCGCGGTCAATGGCGACGAGCCTGCCGTTTTTCGAGAGTCTGTCAAGTATCGCGTTCGAATGACCGCCGCCGCCCGCAGTGCAGTCTGCGTAAAGTCCGTCCGGCTTTATATCAAGCGCGTCAATCGATTCGCGGAAAAGTACGGGTATATGCTTGAACTCCATATTATGCCGCCCTCCGCATTAAAGCTGAACATCCGCCGCGATCTTCTCGATCTCTGCCATGTTCTCCGCGCACTTCTGATCCCAAACCTCGGGATTCCATATCTCAATGCGGTTGCCGACTCCGACTATCAGCGCCTCTTTTTCGAGGTGCGCCTTTGCGCAATGGTCTGCGCAGAGGGTTATTCTGCCCTGCTTGTCCGGGATGACGCATCTCTTCGAGCTGCTCGCGATACGCTCGGCATAGGCGCGGGTTGAACCCTTGCAGAGAACGCGGAGATTCTCAAAGTATCTGTCCCACTCCTCGAAAGTATAGATGATGATGCAGTCGGTGCTGCCGGGCGGAGTGCAGACGACGAATTCCGTGCCGAGCTTGCTGCGGAATTCTGCCGGGATAAACACTCGGTTTTTCTGGTCGAGCGTATGGACAAAAAATCCGCTGAATTCAGTTTTTTCCATGCGCTCGCCCCCTTTGTGTGAATTTGAGTGTTCTCATCCACCACCCGAGTGGTTTCTGCCACCTATTTGCACCACCATTATAAAACAAAAAAAACGCCTGTGCAATAGTTTCGGGCGATTTTTTGCTCTCTGATTTTAAAAAATTTTTGGCGAATAGAAAAAGTTCCGGCGCAATACACAAGATATTGTATACTGCACCGGGACGGCGATTTCCGTTCGGTTTTTTATTGTAAAAATTTACCAGATAGCCTTTTCAGCTACATCGGTCTTTGCGCTGTCGATGAAATCGGCGATGCTCATCGCGCCGATATCGCCCTCGCCGCGCTTTCTGACGCTGACCGTGCCGCTCTCGACCTCTTTCTCGCCGATGACGAGCATATAGGGGATCTTATGGAGCTGAGCCTCACGGATCTTATAGCCTATCTTCTCGCTGCGGGTGTCAACGCTGACTCTGAGTCCCGCCATATCGAGCTGCTGGCGAACTTCCTCGGCATAGCCGTGGAACTTGTCGGATATCGGCAGAATCTTGACCTGCTCGGGAGCGAGCCACAGCGGGAACGCGCCGGCAAAGTGCTCGGTGATAACGCCGATGAAGCGCTCGATAGAGCCGAGAACAACGCGGTGAATCATGACCGGGCGATGCTTCTCGCCGTCTGCGCCTGTATATTCAAGCTCGAAGCGCTCGGGCAGCTGCATATCGAGCTGGATTGTGCCGCACTGCCATGTTCTGCCGAGGGAATCGGACAGATGGAAGTCGAGCTTCGGTCCGTAGAATGCGCCGTCGCCCTCGTTGATGACAAAGTCCTTGCCCATCTCGGTGACTGCCGCTTTGAGAGTCTCCGTTGCGAAATCCCAGTCTTTCTCGTCGCCCATGTGATCCTCGGGCATGGTCGAGACTTCGATCTGATAGGTCAGACCGAACACGGAATAGACCTCGTCAAACAGGCGAACAACGCCCTTTATCTCGTCCTTCATCTGATCCCATGTCATGAAGATATGCGCGTCATCCTGAGTGAAGCAGCGCACGCGGAACAGACCGTGGAGCGCACCAGACAGCTCGTGGCGGTGAACCAGTCCGAGCTCGCCCATTCTCAGGGGCAGGTCGCGATATGAATGGGGCTGAAGCTTATAGACGAGCATTCCGCCGGGGCAGTTCATCGGCTTTATCGCGAAATCGGTGTCGTCTATAACCGTGGTGTACATATTCTCCTTGTAGTGATCCCAGTGACCGCTGCGCTCCCAGAGCGAACGGTTGAGCATCATCGGAGTGGATATCTCAACATAGCCGTAGCGCTTGTGCACTTCGCGCCAGTAGTCGATAAGGGTATTTCTGAGAACCATGCCGTTGGGCAGGAAGAACGGGAAGCCGGGACCCTCATCCATGATGGTGAACAGGCCGAGCTCCTTGCCGAGCTTTCTGTGGTCGCGCTTCTTCGCCTCTTCGAGCATATGAAGATAATTGTCAAGATCCTCTTTCTTCGTGAAAGCGGTTCCGTAGATTCTCTGGAGCATCTTGTTGTCCGAGTCGCCGCGCCAGTATGCGCCGGTGCAGGAGGTCAGCTTGAACGCCTTGACGCGCGAGGTGTCGGGGACGTGAGGACCTGCGCAGAGCTCATCGAACTCGCCCTGGCGGAAGAACGATATCTTCTCGCCCTTGCCTGCGTGCTCTTTGATAAGCTCGACCTTGTAGGGCTCGCCCTTCTTCTCCATCATAGCGATAGCCTCGTCGGGATCGAGCTCGTATCTCTCGAGCGGCAGAGCCTCTTTGACTATTTTCTTCATCTCCGCCTCAATCTTCTCGAGAACCTCGGGGGTAAACGGCACATCGACATCGAAGTCATAATAGAAGCCGTTGTCGATAGCGGGACCTATCGCAAGCTTCGCCTCGGGATAGAGGCGCTTGACAGCCTGAGCGAGAACGTGCGAAGCGGTATGTCTGAGCGCGCGCTTTCCGTCGTCATCGTCAAAAGTAAGAATTTCGAGCTTGCAGTCTTTGTTTATCGGGGTGCGAAGATCCTTGACCTCGCCGTCGATGCGGCAGACGCACGCCGCCTTATAGAGTCCCATGCCGAGGCTCTTCGCCACTTCCATGGCGGTTATTCCGTCGTCAAACTCCTTGACGACTCCGCCTTTGAGTTCAATGTTTACCATAAAAATTTCTCCTTTCAGCTTCGGGCTGATGCCCGTCTCAGGGATGAAAAAAGCTCCACCCCGTAAAAATTACAGGGGTGAAGCGAATGCTCCACGGTTCCACCCGGTTTGCGGCTCGCGCCGCCACTCATGCGACCTTAACGCGGTCATACGTCGCAGCCTATCCCACAGGGCTTCGGTGCGCGCTCGGCAGCGGTAACATATCCCGTATCAACACCGGCGCTCTCAGCCAACGGCGCGCGGCTCTCTTAGATGACATTCGGAACACGTCTTCTGCTTCACAGCTTTTAACATTATCATTTTATCACCAAACGCGAAAAAGTCAACACTTTCTTTCGCGCGGGATTTTGTTCAACTTCCATAAATTTTTGTACCATGTGTTGCAATAATACCTTGACATTTCTCCCGTTTAAGGTTATTATACATAATAATGGTAGTATAATGTGCCAAGCTATACTCCATGTTGTTATTTACTAAGTTTTACAATAATCAGAAAATTCTTAACCAAGGAGGTGTTATTCGTTTGGACGTTTGGAAAATTATTCTTATAGCCGCCGCTACCGGAGTTGCATTCGGCATTATCGGTTTCATTCTCGGCGGTTTACATAGGAAGAGAGTTGCCGAAGCCGCAATAGGTTCCGCCACAAAGGAAGCGAACCGCATAGTCAGCGAGGCTATGACCCAGGCTGAGGCCAAGAAGAAGGAAGCTATCCTTGAAGCCAAGGATGAGATCCACAAGCAGAGAAGCGAAAACGAAAAAGAACTGCGCGAAAGGCGCAATGAAGTTCAGCGCCAGGAGCGCAGAGTCATTCAGAAGGAAGAGAGCCTCGACAAAAAGATCGAGAATCTCGAAAAGAAGGACGAGACCCTCAGCCGCAAGATAAAGGATGCGGATGACAGACTCGCCGAGGCGGAGAGTCTCAAGAGAAGTCAGCTCGATATGCTCGAAAAAATCTCGGGCTACAGCAAGGAGCAGGCTAAGGAATACCTGCTCAAGAACTTTGAAGATGACCTTGTTCACGAGAAAGCGGTCAAGGTGCTCGAATATCAGCAGCGCACAAAGGACGAGGCTGATTCCATTGCAAGAGAGATAATCGGCACCGCTATCCAGCGCTGCGCCGCAGATCACACGGCAGAGACCACGGTATCCGTTGTCGCGCTGCCCAACGACGAGATGAAGGGACGCATAATCGGACGCGAGGGCAGAAATGTCCGTACACTCGAGACCATAACCGGCGTCGATCTGATAATCGACGACACGCCCGAGGCTATCACCGTTTCGAGCTTCGATCCGGTTCGCCGCGAGGTCGCGCGTCTGACACTTGAAAAGCTCATTTCGGACGGCAGAATTCATCCCGCCCGCATCGAAGAGATGTACGAGAAAGCCCGCCGCGAGGTCGATGCGACTATCAAGCAGACCGGCGAGCGTGCACTCATTGACGCAGGAGTCAACGGAGTGCATCCCGAGCTCGTCAAGCTTCTCGGCAAGCTCAAGTACAGAACGAGCTACGGTCAGAACGTGCTCAATCATTCACTCGAAGTTTCTTATATCGCAGGTCTCATGGCGGCGGAACTTGGCGCCGACGTCAAGCTTGCAAAGAGAGCCGGTCTTCTTCACGATATCGGCAAGGCACTCGACCACGAGATGGACGGCTCGCATGTTGAGCTGGGTGTTGAGGCCGCGAAGAAATACCGCGAGAGCGAGGGCGTCATTCACGCCATTCAGGCTCACCACGGCGACGTTGAGGCAAAGACGCTTGTTGCCTGCCTCGTTCAGGCCGCCGACGCCGTTTCGGCTTCCCGCCCCGGCGCAAGACGCGAGAATGTTCAGAACTACATCAAGCGCCTTGAAAAGCTTGAGAGCATCGCATCCTCGTTCGAGGGCGTTGAGCGTTCGTTCGCCATTCAGGCGGGTCGCGAAGTGCGCATAATGGTCAAGCCCGAAGTCGTCAGCGACGAGAAGATGGTTCTCATCGCCCGCGACATCGTCAAGAAGATCGAAGACGAGCTTGAATATCCCGGTCAGATAAAGGTCAACCTTATCAGGGAGAGCAGAGTCAGCGACTACGCAAAATAAAAATCATCCCACCGTCAAACGCGGTGGGATTTTTTGAAAGGAAAATCGGAATGAATATACTTCTTATAGGCGACATCGTCGGCACGCAGGGCTGCGGCTTTCTGCGTTCGGTGCTCCCCGGCTTCAAGAAGCTAAAAGCCATAGATGTCGTGATAGCCAACGGCGAGAATGCCGCGCCCGGCAACGGGATAACCTCGTCTGCCGCCGAGCACATATTTTCAAGCGGCGTTGATTTTATAACGACCGGCAACCACGCTTTTCGGCGCAGCGAGGTATATCATTTTCTCGACGAGCGCGGCGATATAATCCGCCCGGCGAATGTCGGCGCCGCCTGCCCCGGCAAGGGCTTCGGCGTTATAGACATGGGCAGAGTCCGCATCGGCGTTATAAACCTGCTCGGGCGCGCGTATATAAACGGCTCGGACAATCCGTTCTCCTGCATCGACTCTCTCATGGAAGAGATAAGCGACTGCCGGATAAAAATAGTTGATATCCACGCCGAAGCCACAGCCGAGAAGCTCGCCATGGGCTTCTACCTCGATGGAAAAGCGACCGCCGTTGTCGGCACGCACACCCATGTTCAGACCGCCGACGAAAAAATCCTGCCCGGCGGCACGGCGTATATAACCGACCTCGGCATGACGGGTCCCGAGCTCTCGGTGCTCGGAGTCCGCCCCGAGGCTTCGATATCGTGGCTCAAAACGGGACTTCCGACACGATTTGAGATAAGCGACGGCGCGTGCATGATGTGCGGCGTTATAATCGACGTTGATGAAAAAACCGGAAAATCGAGAAGTATTGAAAGAATCTGTGTAAAGTGAGGGAATAAAAATGCTCAAAGAAATAAGAACCGCAAAAGAAAAAGACTGCCCGAAGATGCTCGAACTGCTCGAATATATCTGCAATCTTCACAGCGGGATAAGACCCGACCTGTTCAAGGCGGGAAAGTCGAAATACGACAGCGAGAGCCTCGCGAAGCTTTTAGCCGACGAGAACCGCATAACCTTTGTTGCGGCGGACGAGAACGACGAGGTGCTCGGATATATTTTCTGCATTCTCATCGACCACTCAGTTGACTCCGCACGCTGCCCGAACAAGGAGCTCTATATCGACGACCTGTGCGTTGACGAAAAGTGCTGGCACGAGGGCATCGGCGACGCGCTGTTCAAAAAGGCTCTTGAGACTGCAAAGGAGCTCGGCTGCCACGACCTGACGCTCAATGTCTGGGAGGGCAACGACGGTGCGCTGCGTTTCTATGAGAAGCACGGCATGAAGATACAGAAGCGCGAGATGGAAATCGTGCTCGACTGAGTCAGACTTTTCAACTTATTTTTTAAAAATATTGAAATTTCATTGAGTCGGTGGTAGAATTATCATCGGCTCATTTTTTACGGCTTTTGAAAGGAAGATTCAATGGAAAACAGGGAAAAATTTTCGTCGAGACTCGGATTCATTCTGATCTCGGCAGGCTGCGCCATCGGACTGGGAAATGTCTACAGATTCCCGATAACGACCGGCGCATACGGCGGCGCATTCTTCGTGCTGATTTACATCGCGTTTCTGGTTCTGCTCGGCATACCGGTCATGACGGCGGAGCTCGCAGTCGGCCGCGCAAGCCAGCGCAGCATCGCCTCGTCATACGACGTGCTCGAAAAGAAGGGGCAGAAATGGCATCTCGCCAAGTATCTCGGTATCGTCGGAAACTATCTGCTCATGATGTTCTATACGACCATCTCCGGCTGGATGCTTATATACTTTATAAAGTATGCAGACGGCTCTATCCTCGAGTATAAGAGCGCGGAGGAGCTCGGCGCGGTATTCGGCACGGTGATAAGCAATCCAGTGCTCATGATATGCGCCACATTCGCGGTCATTCTCATCTGCTTCGGCATCTGCTCGTTCGGTCTGCAAAATGGCGTCGAGAGGATAACAAAATGGATGATGGTGGCTCTCCTGCTTCTCATGGTGGGGCTCGCGATCTATTCCTGCACGCTCTCGAACGCCGCAGAGGGACTGAAATTCTACCTCGTCCCCTCGCTCAAGTCCTTTGAAAATTCGGGCGTTTGGACGGTAATCTCGTCCGCGATGGGACAGGCGTTCTTTACTCTGAGCATCGGCATCGGCTCGATAGCGATATTCGGCAGCTACATCGGCAAGGAGCGCAGGCTCCTCGGCGAGGCTGTTACAATAGTCGGGCTTGACACTTTCGTTGCGCTCATGTCCGGCGTTATCATATTCCCCGCGTGCTTCACCTATAACGGCGGCGTTACAGCAGACGCGGGCACTGTCGGCGCGAGCTTCCTGTTCACGACGCTTTCGAGCATCTTCAACAGCATGCCCGGCGGACGAATAGTCGGCGCGCTGTTCTTCGTGTTCATGATATTTGCAGCATTTTCAACGGTCATTGCCGTTTTTGAAAACATCATGTCCTTCTGGCTCGAGCTGACGAAGCTCAGCCGCCGCAAGGTGGCGCTGATAAACATCGCGCTCATGCTCGTGCTCTCGCTCCCCTGCGTGCTCGGCTTCAATGTGCTCGAAAAAATACAGATAGCCGGCAAGGGCATCATGGATATCGAGGATTTCCTCGTTTCAAATGTTCTGCTCCCGCTCGGCAGTCTCGTCTACGTTCTCTTCTGCAGCAGGAAATACGGCTGGGGCTGGAAGAACTACATCGGCGAAGTCAACTGCGGCGAAAAGGGCGCAAAAATGCCCGGCTGGATAAGGCCTTATTTCACATATATCCTGCCGATAATCGTTATAATCGTCTTTATTATGTCAGTCGTCGGCTGATAAAAAATCATGGCTCGGTTCGGGAATTTCCCCGCGCCGAGCCGTTTTTTATTTTATTCGGGGAAAAGGCTTTTTTCTCTTGAATATCCACAATTTATTTGTTATCATTGCCTTGTAAAAAATACGTTTTAAGGACGGTGCTACCATGAAATTTCCAATAGGCGTTATTATTAACAGCTTCCGCACGGATATCACGACGGCGGTCAAAAAGGCCGCCAAGGTCGGCGCGCAGGGCATCCAGGTCTATGCCACAAGCGGCGAAATGTCGCCCGAGGAGCTTGTCGGTTCAAAGCGCGCGGATTTCCGCAAGCTCGTTGAGGACAACGGACTCGTTATCTCCGCTCTCTGCGGCGATCTCGGCGGCGGCTTCGGCAACAAAGAGGAGAACCCCTGGAGAGTCGAGAAGTCAAAGAGAATAATCGAGCTTGCAAAGGAGCTCGGCACGGATGTTGTCACGACCCACATCGGCGTTGTGCCAGAGGACAGCAGCCACGAGAGATATAAAATAATGCAGGAGGCATGCTTCGAGCTCTCCCGCTTCGCAGACAGCCTCGACGCGCACTTTGCGATTGAGACGGGCCCCGAGACTTCGGCAACGCTCAAGAAGTTTCTCGACTCGCTCGGCTCGACCGGCGTCGCAGTCAACCTCGACCCCGCGAATCTTGTTATGGTCACGGGAGACGACCCCGCAAAGGCGGTCTATAACCTGCGCGATTACATAGTCCACACACACGCCAAAGACGGCGTTCAGATTTTCTACAAAGATCCCGAGATAGTCTACGGCATAAAGAAAGACCCGCTCGTCACGGGCGATTCGTTTGAAGAAGTGCCGCTCGGCGAGGGTAGCGTCAAGTGGGATAAATATCTCGCCGCACTCAATGACATCGGCTACAAGGGCTTCCTGACGATAGAGCGCGAGGTCGGCGACAACCCCGAAAAGGATATCGGCAACGCCGTAAACTTTCTCAAAGGATATATGGACTGAGGTGAATAAAATGAAAACCTGCGTCAGCAGTTACAGCTTTCAGCCGATGCTTTCGAGCGGAGAGCTGACTCAGCTTCAGCTCATAAGCAAGGTCAAAGAGATGGGCTTCGACGGAATCGAATTTATCGACCTCATGCCCGAAGGCGGAATGTCAGTTGAAGAATATGCCAAGCGTCTGCGCGACGAGAGCGAAAAAAAGAATCTGCCGATAGTCAACTACACCATCGGCGCGGAGCTTCTCAACCGCCCGCTCGACGAGGAGTGCGAGCGCCTGTTCAGGCAGGTCGATATTGCGGAGATACTCGGTGCGTCGGGTATGCGCCACGACGCGACAGGCGGCTTCAACGCGCCGCAGAGCGCATACTGCGGCTTTGATCAGGCTCTGCCCACGCTCATCGAGGGCTGCCGCAGAGTGACCGAATACGCCGCAGAGAAAAATATTTCTACAATGGTCGAGAACCACGGCTATTTCGCGCAGGACAGCGACCGAGTCGAAAAGCTCGTTACGGGAGTCGCCAGCCCTAACTTCGGTCTGCTCGTTGACATGGGCAACTTCGCCTGCGCCGACGACCCTTCGGACAAGGCGGTCGGCAGAGTCGCAAAATACGCAAAGCACGTCCACGCCAAGGATTTCCACATCAAGAGCGGCTCGGAGCCCGATCCCGGGCGCGGATTCTTCCGCAGCAGAGCCGGCAACTACCTGCGCGGCGCAGTGATTGGTCACGGCAATATTCCCGTGGCGCAGTGCATAGGCATCCTCAAGCGCGCGGGCTACGACAAATATGTCAGCATCGAGTTTGAGGGCATCGAGCAGACGCTCACGGGCATCGAAATCGGGCTTGAGAATCTCAAGAGATTCATTGCGATGGCTGAGTAATTAAACTAAAAGCTAACATCCTCCGTATGGATTGCCACACGGAGGATGTTTTACTTTTCGTACCGTTCATTGAATATCAGCTCAAGATGAGCTATCCACTTTTCGAGCGCTTCGGGCGTGAATTCGCGCATCGCGGCTTCATAGAGGACAAAGCCGTTTTTGTCGGTCTCGCCGAGATAGCGGAGCGACTTTTTCGGTCCGTAATAGTATCTGCCTATGATATCAAAATAAATTTCAAGGCTGTCCACGAGCACCCAGTGCCATCTGAAAAAGCCCTCGGAGTCATTCCGTCCGCTTCTTATGAGCATTTTTCTGCACCACTCGACCTCGTGACGCAGCTCGTCTTTGTCTTTTTTCGGCGCATTTTCGATGAAGCTGCGCACTTTATTTTTTATGCTCTGCCCAAGGGAGTCAGTGTCGATGATTATCTTTCCGTCGAACACACCGAGATATTTCTCCGGGTCGTAGTCGCCCGAAAAGCTCTCCGCCGGATAGCAGAACACATCAAGCGGCGTGCCGTCAACAACCGAACCGTCGTGGCATTCGCGACCGTCATAGACCAGAAGCGCGTCATAGTCGCTGCCCGCGTTCGCCGAGCCGTCGGCAAACGAACCGTAGGATATCAGCACCGTCGGCGAATATTTATCAATAAGATACTGTATTATCTTTTCCGTCCTGCCCATTCTGCGCCTCCTGCCGTTTTTTCTAAGTATAGCAGAAGTGCTTGAAATAGTCCACATAAAAATACCCCGAAAGCCTGCGCTTCCGGGGCGATTTCATTCGGTTTCTGCCGTCTCCGGCTCTTCTTTCTGCTCGGGCTCAGTCTGCTCCTCAAAAACAAATTCGCCGTTTTCAGCTTTGCAGATATACTTTTTGCCGGTTGTTACCTTTCCCTCGAGCATCTGCTCCGAGAGCTTATCCTCGATCTGCTGCTGGATGACACGCTTGAGCGGTCTCGCTCCGTAGACCGGGTCAAAACCTGCATCTGCCGTCTTTTGAACAGCCGATTCGTCAAAAATTAAAGTTATATCCAGCTGCGCCACGCGCTTTGAGAGCGTTTCGAGCATCCTGCGCGCAATTTCGGATATATCCTGCTTTTCGAGCGAGTGGAAGACGATTATATCGTCAACGCGGTTCAAGAATTCCGGTCTGAATGTGTTCTTGAGCTCTTTCATCACAAGCTCGCGCACGCGGTCATAGCTCGGGACATTGCCGCGCTCCAAAGAGAAGCCCAGTGCCTTTCCGCTGCCCGAAATCAGTTTCGCGCCGACATTCGAGGTCATTATAATAATGCAGTTCTTGAAATCGACTCTGCGCCCCTGCGAATCGGTCAGTATGCCGTCGTCAAGTATCTGGAGCAGCATATTGAAAACATCGGGGTGCGCTTTTTCTATTTCATCAAAGAGAATGACGCTGTACGGTCTGCGGCGGACTTTTTCAGTCAGCTGACCGCCCTCATCATAGCCGATATATCCGGGCGGCGAACCGACGAGTCTCGAGACCGTGTGCTTCTCCATATATTCTGACATATCGAGCCTTATCATCGCGTTCTCGTCGCCGAAGAGCGAGTCGGCAAGCGCTTTGCAGAGCTCCGTTTTGCCGACACCCGTGGGACCGAGGAAGATGAACGAACCCGTCGGGCGTTTGGGGTCTTTGAGCCCGACTCTGCCGCGCCTTATTGCCCGCGCGACCGCGCTGACCGCCTCATCCTGACCGACTATTCTGCGGTGCAGCTCATCTTCAAGATGAAGCAGGCGTTCGCTCTCCGCTTGAGTCAGCTGCGAGACGGGTATCCCCGTCCACGCGCAGACTATTTCGGCTATATTATCTGCCGTGACCTCGCCTATTTTCTTGCTCGATTCCTCGCGCCAGCTGTGCTTTGCGCGCTCGAGTTCGTCGCTCAGCTTCTTCTGCTCGTCGCGTATCTGCGCCGCGTGCTCGAACTCCTGAGAATTCACCGCCGAGTCTTTTTCCTCGGCGAGGGCGCGGAGTCTGTCCTCCATATCCTTGAGATCCGGCGGCGCTGTGAATGCGCTGAGCCTGACACGCGACGCCGCCTCGTCTATTAAATCTATCGCCTTATCGGGCAGATATCTGTCGCCGATATAGCGCACCGACATTTTAACCGCCGCCCTTATAGCGTCGTCGGTTATTCTGACCTTGTGGTGCGCCTCGTATTTGTCGCGGATACCCATGAGTATCGCGACCGCCTCGTCCTCGCTCGGCTCGCCGACCGTGACGGGCTGGAAACGGCGCTCGAGCGCGGCATCCTTTTCGATATGCTTGCGGTATTCTTCGAGCGTAGTCGCGCCGATGACCTGCATCTCGCAGCGGGCAAGCGCGGGCTTCAAAATATTCGCGGCGTCAACCGCGCCCTCCGCCGAGCCTGCGCCGATAAGCGTATGCAATTCATCTATAAAAAGAATGACATCCCCCGCCTTTGAAACTTCTTCAATGGCGGATTTGACGCGCTCCTCGAAATCGCCCCTGTATTTTGTACCGGCGACCATGCCTGTGAGGTCGAGCGAGACTATGCGCTTGCCCTTGAGCAGTTCGGGCACTTCGCCCGTGGCGATCTTCAGCGCGAGTCCCTCGGCGATCGCCGTCTTGCCGACTCCCGGCTCGCCTATCAGGCAGGGGTTGTTTTTTGTTCTGCGCGAGAGAATCTGAATGACGCGCTCTATCTCCTTCTGCCTGCCGATGACGGGGTCAATTCTGCCCGCCGCGGCAAACGAAGTCAGGTCGCGCCCATATTGATTGAGGGTCGGGGTATCCGTTCTGCCGCCGGGCTTTTTGACCGTCTCCGGCTTTCCGGCATCCTTGCCGGACGCCGAGCCGAACGCTTTCAAAAGCTCCTGCAAAATCTCCTGCGGCGACACGCCGAGGCGGGTCATAACGGCGGTTGCCGCGCTTGAGCCCTCTTTTATCATGGCGATAAGAAGATGCTCCGTGCCGACATAGTTGTGACCCATATCCCGCGCCTGAATCATCGCGCTCTCTATAATATTTTTGCATCTGGGCGTAAAATCGCCCGGAGTCAGCACCGTCGGCACGCCGAAGCCGATGCTGTTTCTGACAGCGTCCTCGACCTTGCCGGCGGTAAGCTTTTTGTTTATCAGAACGGTATAGGCTATCCCGCCGTTCTGGGTCAGCAGACCGAGCAGAAGATGCTCGCTGCCGATATAGGTGTGCCCCATATTCTCCGCGTATTCAATGGCGGCGTTGAGCACGTCGTTTGCTTTCTGTGTGAAGCCGGTAAACTTATACATATCATCATTCCTTTCCGCGGTGAACCGTACAATAGAGATTATTGCCGGAAAATTGCCGCCGAATCGAAAGATATATGTTTTTATATATGTTTATCGGCGGTATTTTAGGACAATGCCTCGCGCACCGCGTCCGCTCTGAGGCAGTCCCTCTGCCGCGCGTCGATATGCTTGCCGTTTGCCGCGCTTATGGTGGCGGGCTGCATATTGACGAGCAGTTCGTTAAGTTTTTCTATCGGTATATCGAGTATTCCCCTTGCCGAGCCGAGGCGCACAAGGGAGATGAGATCCATCATCTCGTCGCAGGACAGCACACGCGCGCTCTGCAAAATTCCGAGAGCTCTGTATATTTTGTCCTGCATCACGACATCGGCACACATACGCTCCGCCGCCGCGCGCTCCTGGGTGACGAGCTGGCGGGTTATCGACTGAAGGTTCTCTATCGCCGCCTGCTCGGTTATGCCGAGGGTTATCTGATTGCTCAGCTGATAGATATCGCCGCGCGACTCCCTGCCCTCGCCGTATGCGCCGCGAAGGGTCAGACCGAGCTTAGATATGGTCGAGCTGAGGATTGCGAGCTGACCGCTTCTTCTGAGCGCGGGCAGATGCAGCATAACGGACGCGCGCATGGCTGTGCCGAGATTCGTCGGGCACTGGGTCAGATAGCCGAGTCTCTCGTCAAACGCGAAATTCAGCTTCTTATCGAGCGCGGAATCAATTTTATCGGCGAGGACATAGCAGTCCATGAGCGCAAGTCCGGCTTTCATGACCTGGACGCGGATATGATCCTCCTCGCAGAGCATGATGCCGACTGTCTCGTCTTCGGTGAGCATGAGCGCTCTGCCCTCGCGGACGGAGGCGAACTCAGGGCTTATCAAATGGCGCTCGGCGAGAGATATCGCCTGCTCGCGGCTGAGCGAATCCATAGTAACATAGTGAAGCCCCAGCTCGGGCACGCAGGCGAGCAGGGTGTCACGAACTTTTTCGTTGACCTTTATTTTGCTCGCCGTATCGAGGCGGCACGGGAACGGAAACTCTTCTAAGTTGCGCGCAAGACGCACGCGGGTGCTCAGAACTATATCGCCCTGTTCGCCCTTGTCGACATACCATTTACTCATTTTCGTTCCCTCCCTCAAGCTCTTTTATCCTGTCGCGAAGCTGCGCCGCAAGCTCAAAGTTCTGCGCGGCAACCGCCTCGTCCATCTGCTTTTTGAGCTCCTCTTTTTCGTCGATTTTCGCTTCTTCCTCGCTGACCGGCTCGGCGGTCGAAGCTATCTTGCCGCTGTGGCGGATCTGGCCGTGAATGCGCTGGAGCGAGGGCTTGAGCTCGTTATAAAAAACCTTGTAGCACTCCGCGCAGCCGACTCTGCCCTCGCGGACGATATCATTGAACGAAGAGCCGCATTTCGGGCAGCGAACCACCTTTCTCGGCGCGCCGAGCGAATGGACTGCATCACCGAAGAAATTCCCGAAAAGTCCGGCAACATCGAAGCCAAAGCCCGAGAATGCATCGCCGTAGCCGAGATGCTCGGCACATTCGGAGCAAAGATGACGCTCGGCTGTGTCGCCGTTTATGACCTGCTTTATGTGAGTTGTCGCTTCATTTTTTCCACAGTTCTGACAAAGCATATGTGTTCCTCCTTTATCCGTTTCTGCCCATTTCAACGAGCAGCAGTTGTTTGAATACAGACGCTCTGACGGCGTCCCTGTCCCCGACGGCGGCAGGTCGCAGAGCGTTGTCCGACACGGCGCTGAGCATCAGCATGGCGGCGTGTTTATCTATAACACCCGTGCTGACGAGCTCCGCGAGATGTGCGCGGGCAGTTCGCTCGTCGAGCTTATCGCCCACGGCGTTGACCGCGTGCATGACCTTCTGATCCGGCTCCATCGCCGCACGCCTTATTCTGATATAGCCTCCGCCGCCTCTGCGGCTCTCGACAATATAGCCCTGTTCCGGCGTGAAACGCGACGCGATAACATAGTTTATCTGGCTCGGGACGCAGCCTATCGTCTGCGCAAGCTCGTTGCGCTGTATCTCGATAGTTCCACTGCTGCCGAGCATTTCGAGTATCATGCCTGTTATCTGACTGCTAAGGCTCATTGCCGTCACCTCTTTTGCCTTTGACTTTCTTTGACCTTTGACTTTATTATAACCCCAATGCAAACTACGGTCAAAAGTCAGAAAAGGTCAAAAATCACCCATCGGGCAAAATATTTTTAATTATCTCGCTCATGCTTTGATTTACTGAGTCTATCTCGTGTTTTCTTTGATTTTCCGCTTTGCGCTCCGGCGTAATTTATATAATAGGACGGGTCGATATGCTCATCCGCGCGCATAAATTCGTCGCAGAAGATATCCGACTCGTCGTAGCTCACCACTTCTCCGTTCTTGTCAAACAGCATATAAAACACCTCCGGTTTCTTATTAGTTTACGCCGGAGAAAAGAAAATTATGTTTGGACTCAAAAAGTGTAACCGCAAAAAGCGGTGCTTCATAATATGTTGATGAAAGCGGTGCTCGAGTCAAAACCGCGGCACTCTTTCTTAGTAACTGAAGAGGAGGCAAAACGATGGGTTGCTCAAACAACTGGTGCATTTTCCTTATCATCATCCTTCTGCTCTGTGACACGGGCTGCGGCTGCAATAATGGCGTCTCCAGAGCTTCGGACTGCGGATGTGGCTGCAACAACGGCTGCGGCTGCTGACATTCCATAAGACCGCTAAAGTGAAAACGACCGCCTTGCCGAAATGGCAGGGCGGTCAAACTTATGCGATTTTCGAAAAAGATTAGGCAACTCTGTTGCC
The DNA here is from genome assembly GCA_002451755.1 of Ruminococcaceae bacterium UBA6855. Taxonomy (GTDB): domain Bacteria; phylum Bacillota; class Clostridia; order Oscillospirales; family Acutalibacteraceae; genus CAG-177. Next base: position 440 of record DKDF01000020.1, on the reverse strand, counting down.
CTTTCTGCCGGGAGTCGGAGAGACAGACTCGGGCTCGAACGCAGTCTTGGCTGCGCTGCGGCGCTGGGCAGTCTTCTTCTCTTTGACAAAATGAGCCTTGGTATACTTGTTGGTGCAGAGGAAGTGAGCGATCTTCTTGGCAAGAGCAGTCTCAAACTTCTCCTCAAAATTGATCAGCTTCTTCTCAAACACAAAGCCTGTTATTATAAGAGCCACGACGGCTACTTCAAGAACCGAAACAATTATGAATGTACTTGTCATTTTTGCTTCCTCCTTACGAAAAAATCGGAACATTTGTTCTTTCTGTCTCTAATTATAGCACAAATATTCGGTTTGTCAACACAAATGTTCGATTTTTTTGAAGATCCGCGCCGATTCGCGCAGGGTATAATCTTCTACGATTGGATTGTATCACAATATATGCCAAAAGTCAACGGAAA
>DKDF01000048.1:15257-23773 GCA_002451755.1 Ruminococcaceae bacterium UBA6855 | reverse complement strand
CGAAACGCGGAATGTATATATCCTTTGATTATAGTAGGACGCGAATGTAGTGAGCCAATTATAAACAAATAAAAATTGTTGTATCGGCTGCGCCGATAGCGGACAGCCGCAAGGGCTGTCCCTACGGTCGGTATAATCAAAGATTTCATGCCGCTGTCGCGGCAGCGGTGCGTCGAGGTCGTCACACCCTACAAACCGCATTGATTAAAATTGTGCAAATTTCGCGGGCGGCGATATCCGCACCTACAACCGGTTGATAGTAATTTGCAATGTCACAGATGCCGCAGGCACATCAATTTCACCCCAACAGCGGTGCTTCGCCGCCGTCGATTCTTTTGGCTATGCGCGAAAATGCCTTCGCCGCAGCGCTCGATGCCGGGAGCGGTTCGCCGCGCACTGCGCAGTGCGACACCGCCGCATCCTCGGGGACGATACCGATTAGTTGAACGCATACCGCGTCAATGACATCGTCGATGTTGAGCAGCTTCTTTTTGCAGACCGCCTTTTCGTCAAAGCGGTTGATGACGAGCCTTATATCGGAAAGCCCCGATTTTCGCATCGCGCCCGCTGTTATATTGACGCTTCGCACGCATACCGCGTCGGCGGTGGAGACGACAATGCCTCTGTCCGCTGCGGCGCAGGCGAGCTCGAATCCGTCGGAGAGTCCCGCCGGAGCGTCAAAAAATATATAGTCGTAGTTTTTACTGAGCTTGTCCGCAAGCTCTTTCATGCTCTCTTTGGTGAACGAGTCGGACATACGCATCGGCGCTGTCATCAGCATCGGACCGCCTGCGGCGAGCGCCGCCTGATTCGGCTCGCATCCGCCGTCGATAACATTGCCCCAGTCGAAGAGCACGTCTTTCTGGGTGCCGAAAATCAGATCGAGGCTGCGAAGCCCAATGTCCATGTCGAGCATGAGCACACGCTTTCCGGCGCCGCTCAGCGCGCGCGCAAGTCCGGCGGTCAGCGAAGATTTGCCGACGCCGCCCTTGCCGGAGGCGATAACTATTTTTTCAGCCATTTAATCTAATCACCCCAGAAGAGTATTTTCGCCCTGCGGCGCGGCTGCCGTCTGCGAGCTGTTGAAGTAGTATTCGTATATCGGCTTTGCGATCTGCGCGAGTGAAGACGAGCCGTAGACGCCCTCGCAGATGAACGCCATGGATATCTCGGCGTTTTTGCTCGGCGCGAAGGTTATATAAAGACCGTTGTTGATAACCTGGCTGACGCCGTTTATCGTCCTGTTCTCTTCGGAGGTACCGGTCTTTGCGGCGGTCTGGACATCGAGTCCCTTGAGAGCCGCTTTTATTATGCTGTTGTTGTTGACAACGTATTCCATACCCTCCGTTACGCAGTCGATGGCGTATTTCGATATGCCTGTCTCGAGCGCGACCTTTGGAGTCTTTTCAACGAGCGTCTCGGAATAGTCGGCGCTCTTGACCGATTTGATGAGATGCTGTTCGTATCTCGTGCCGCCGTTTGCTATCGTGGCGACATAGTTTGCAAGCTGAATGGGCGTGAAGCGCGTACCGCCTTCGCCGATGGACGAAAGAATCAAATAGCCGGGCAGCCATGTCTGACCGATGCTTTCACGGTACTCGGGGCTGTCCTCAATGCCCTCCGCCTCGGTCAGCTCAACGCCTGTCTTGACGCCGAGCCCGAGCATGGAGCGGTATTCATTGAGCCTGCTGACTCCGAGCTCCTCGCCGCAGGTGTAGAAATATATGTTGCACGAATCCTGGAGCGCGGTTCTGAGCGTCAGGTTTCGGTCTTTGTGGTTGATGTTGCAGTAGAATGTGTGGTCGAGGTATTTGAACTCCCTCGTGCAGCGGATGACCCTGTCGCGGTTCGTGAGCCCCTCTTCAATAGCCGCTATGGCGACAGAGGGCTTTGATGTAGAACCGATGGCGTAGGTGCTGCGCAGCGCCCTGTTCCAGAGCGGAGTGCGCTCGTCCTTGCTCAGTTCGGAGTATTTCTCGCTGTAGGTGTTCAGATCATAGGTCGGATAGCTGAGAATAGTCAGAATTTCGCCCGTATTCGGGTCGTTGACAACGAGCGCGCCCGCGGCGGGAACTCCGTATTTGTTCTTCGACGATTTGGCATAGTTCTCTGTCCACTTCGCGAATGTGTCCTGCGCGAGCTTCTGCATGTCAGCGTCTATAGTGAGCACGACCGTAGCGCCCTGAACCGGCTCTTTCGTCACGGTCTCGGAGACATTGCCGTCCGCGTCAACCGTCACGACCTTTTCGCCGTCCGTGCCGCGAAGATACTCTTCCATCGAGTATTCGATTCCGCTTTTGCCGACCATGTCGTTCATGCCGTAGCCCTTTTCTTTGAGCTCGGCATATTCCTCGGCGTTTATCTTGCCGACGGTGCCTATAATATGCGCGGCGAGGGTGCCGTCAACAATGTGTCTGTAGGGCACTACCTCAACGTCAACGCCCTTGAAAGTCGCGCTGTTCTCTTTAACTTTTGCGACGAGCACATCGCTGACATCCTCTGCAAAAGTATAAGAATTGCTGACTCCGAAGCCGTTGAGGAGCATCTGATAGCGAACCGCCGCAATTTTCAGTCCGTCTTTGAGCGAATAGCTCGGGTCTATCTCAAACATCTCGACCATCGCGTCGTAGCAGTTCTGCGCCGTGGCGTAGGAGTTGAGATTCAGATAGTCCTTGCCTTTCATGACCTCGATTTCTTTTTCGCTGTCGGCTTTATAGACGAGCCCGCCCGAAGCGTCAATGACTATCGGCAGGTCGTTCTCCCACTCGGTGTTGTTCGCTTCAAAAAGCCTGATGAGCGAGATGATTATAGAATTCCTCTCGGCGTTCTCTTTCTTCGAGGGGAAATATGAATAGTTGAAAACTATGGAGTAGCCCTGGCGGTTCTCGACTATGGGCTTGCCGTTGCGGTCGACTATCTCGCCGCGCGCCGCATGAATGGTGACGGTAGTCTGCTTCGCGGTGTTGACGGCGCTCGCATATTCCTCGCCGTCAACGAGCTGAACCTTGACGAGCACGCCGACAAAGACAAGTATGAACGCGAGCAGTATGCAGGGCAGGGCGATGCGCCTTATCGCAAGTCTCTTTGAATCCATCGGGCTTTCTCCTTTCTTTTATCTTCTTACTTCGCTGGGCAGCCGTCTGCTGATGCCTCTTGTTATCAAAAACCAGAGCGGCGTGAATATCACCGTGTAGAGCGCGCTCGGCAGGCAGAAGGTGAGCAGCAGCCTGCCGCCGTGGACTCCCTGCGCGGCGACGAACACTATCCAGTAGACGAATGTATGCACAAGCAGCGCCAGCGCGGAGAAAATCAGCGCGGTGACGATGTTGTTTCTTATCATGTTGTTGACGAGCATTCCGCACACGAGACCGACTACAGTCAGCAAAATGGCGTTTATGCCCTGGGTGCCGCCGGTCACATCGAGCACCACGCCCGCGAGCAGGCCGAGGAGCATGCCCGCAGTCTCGCGCTCAAACATAGCGATGCAGACCACCATGACCGTCACTGCGAGCTGATGCGCGCCGAACGGCTCGGGCAGAAGTCCCGGCGTGTTCTGGATAACGGCGCAGAATATCAGCAACACCGCGAAGATCACGCGGCGGATTATAAGTCTTTTCTTTTCGGCTGTGAGACCCATAGACAAGTCCCTTTCGATAGATTTGTTACTCTGTGACGCTCGAACCCTGACCCTCGAACTCGGTGATGATAAAAACATCCGTTATCGAAGCTATGTCCGCGCCGGGCTTGATTATCGCGGTCGCGGAGATGTCCGTGTCGGAATCCTCGACCTTCGTGACCGTGCCTATAATAAGGTCGCGCGGATAGATGCCGCCGACGCCCGAGGTGCAGACGACTCCGCCGGGGGAGACCGCCGTTGAGCTCGAAAGACCCGGCATGGTGCAGAGCCCGTCCTTGGCGTATGCCGCAGTCGTTGTGACAAAGCCGAGGTCGCGGGTGCGAATTTCATATGCGCTGGTGTTGACGCTCGGGTTGAGTATCGTCTTTATCGTGCACTGCGTGAGGGTCACGGAGGTGACGACGCCGACGAGATATTTGCCGTAGATAACGGGGTCGTTGACGGCGATTCCGTCATTGCTTCCGCGGTTCAAGACAAAAGCGGAGAGCGGGTTCGCCGCGTCTCTGCCGACAACCGACGCCTCGCAGAATTTGTAGTCCTTGTGGCTCTCTTTGAGCTCGAGGAACTCTTTGTAGAGCGCGTTCTGGCTCTTCATCTGCTCGTAGTCAACGAGCTGGCTCTGAAGATCCTCGATTTCTTTGTTCAGCTCATCTACCTGCTTCGAGAGCGTGGCGGAGGACTTGAAGTTTATCGAGAAAGCCGAAAACTTCTGCGCCAGGAAAGACGACGCGCGCTGAAGCGGCGAAAACACCGTGCTTATCACGGAATTTGCGGGCGAAGAGCCCGAATGCATCGCCGCTGCCGCCGCAACGCCGATAATCAGCACAACGAGCACGCCAACAAATATTTTGAATGTTCTGGATTTGTAAAACTTCAATTGAGTCGCTCCTTTGCTTGGAAGAAGTAAGTCTATACAACGCAAAAAATCCCGCGGGTTTGCAAAAAGTATGCAGAAAGGCAGAAAAACCGTTGTGCCGCATAGTTTTTGTAAGCCTGCGAGAACGCGGGCCGTCTGCGGAAAGCAGAGCGACCCGCGAAAAGGCGTTTATTTATCGAGCGGATGCTCGAGGCAGATGCCTGTTCCGTCAACGACGCAGTCGAGCGGGCTCTCCGCGACGAGAACGGGGATGCGGGTCTCGGCGGCAATGAGCTTGTCGAGACCTCTGAGCAGAGCGCCGCCGCCGGTGAGCATGATGCCGTGGTCGATAATGTCCGCAGCGAGCTCGGGGGGAGTCTTCTCAAGGGTAGCCTTGACGACATCGAGGATCTGATTGACGGAGTCGGACAGAGCCTCTCTGATCTCCTCTGCGGAGATCTCGATGTTCTTCGGCAGACCGTCCATGAGGTTGCGGCCCTTGATGTTCATTGCGCCTTCGCCCTCGTAGGGATAGGCGGAGCCGATCTTTATCTTGATATCCTCAGCGGTTCTCTCGCCGATGAGCAGGTTGTATTTCTTCTTGATGTAGTTGATGATGGACTCATCAAAATTGTCGCCCGCGACTCTTGCGGAGTTCGAGGTAACAACGTCGCCCAGGGAGATAACGGCAACTTCGCTCGTGCCGCCGCCGATGTCGACGACCATGCTTCCGGTGGGCTCGGAGACGGGGAGACCCGCGCCGATAGCGGCAGCCATGGGCTCCTCAATGAGGCTGACATATTTTGCGCCTGCGCTTCTCGCGGCGTCGTTGACAGCGTTTCTCTCAACGCCGGTAACACCCGAGGGGATGCAGATCATAACGCGGACTCTCGCGAGCGGGGAGTTCTTCGTGACCTTCTTTATGAAAGCCTTGAGCATATCCGCGGTGATGTCGAAGTCGGCGATAACGCCGTCCTTGAGGGGACGAACTGCGGTTATTGAGCCGGGAGTTCTGCCGATCATCTCTTTGGCTTCCGTGCCGACGGCAACGACTCTGGGCGGATTGTACTTCTGATCGACCGCAACGACGGAGGGCTCTCTTATAACGATGCCCTTGCCTTTTACGAACACGAGGGTGTTCGCGGTACCCAAATCGATACCGATATCAAGTGAAAATAACATACTGTTCTCCTTTCAACAGTCAGAATACTTTTTATCGTCTGTTATCTGAACGAAATAGAATTGACAATTGATTCAAAATCTCCGGTGTTTGCGCCGGCTTTTGAAGTTTTGTAGGTGCAGGCATAGGTCACTCCGTTCTTCTCGAACAGGGCGGAGACTATGAACGCCTCTTTGCCGTTCGCGGAGACCTTTATCTCCGTAAACTTTGCGTCCTCGCCGCAGAGGGTCTTCGTCTCGTCGTTGACCTCGGGGTTGAAGCCCTGCGCCTTGAGCGAAGTGATGACCTCGCCGATATCGGCGGACTTGTCATCGACGCTCTTTTCGGTGTCATAGATTATGTCGATGGTCTCGTCGCCCTTGGTGAGGGTTATCGAGGTGCCGACCGCCGACATATCATAGCCGGAAGGCTGGGTGAATGTGAAATATCTGCAATAGGCGTTCTTGCCGGAGACGAGAAGATAGTCGAGCGCGATGGCGTTTGTTGCCTGCTCGCCGTTTTCGTCTTTCTTTGCCTTGCCCTTTTCGTCCGTGTCGACAATGACAATATTTCCTGCCTCGTCATAGACGGGCTTGCCGTTTTCGTCGGTCACGAGCACGCGGTCGTTGCCGCTGCTGTCCTTGACTTTGAGTCCCTTTGCTTTTGAGCAGCCGGTGAAAAGACAGACTGCCGCGAGCATACAGATGAGCAGAGCCGAGATGATTTTCTTCATTCTTTAAGACCTTCCCTTCGTCCTTATCGTCCGAAAATTATTGCCTGTTTCAGTATAACACAGGGTATTGCACTTTTTCAAGTGCGGAATCGAAGATATGATTGACACAAAAAGGCGGTTTGAACCGTTTATCAGCCGTTGAGAGCCTCAAAATTCTCCTTGTTGCTCTTGTAGAGCTGCTTGAAGACTGCGAAGTTCTTGTCATATATAGGCTTGAGCGAGGGGTTCGGAATAAACGTCTTCTTCGCCGGGACAAGCTTCTTCGCCTCTTCGATGCTGCCAATCATGCCAAGACCGACTGCGGAGATGACCGCCGCGCCGACTGCGCCGACGTTCTGCGGGCTTGCAACGACCTCGACCGTTCTGCCCGTGCAGTCCGCGAGTATCTGGCAGGTGACGTCGGAGAGAGCGCCGCCGCCGACAAAGCGGAGAACATCGGAGGTCCTGGTCTTTTTGTCCTCGGTCTCAAGGAACCAGCGCAGGTGCATGCAGGTGCCCTCAACAACGGCGCGGATGAGCTCGGTCTTGCCGGTCTCAAGGCTGATGTTGAAAAACATTCCGCGGGCGTTCGGATCCTCGAACGGGCAGCGGTTGCCGTGCAGCCACGGGGTGAAGATAACTCCGCCGCAGCCTGCGGGGATCTTGTTTATAACATGCGTCATGTAGTCGTAAAGGCTCGTGAATATGGACTCCTTCGAGGAGGCGATGTCGGTCTTCTCGAGGAATATGTCAATTTCATCGAGGGCAAGGTGATCCTTGACCCATTCGAGGCACTTGCCGGTGGTCTCAAGCTCTGCGAAGTAGTTGAGTCTGCCGTTCTGCGCGCCGATTATCGCGGCGATCATCGCGCTCGTGTCGACTATGTTCTTGTCAACAACGGTGGATACCCAGCCGGAGGTGCCGCAGTAGATGTGCGTGTCGCCCATGCCGACTGCGCCTGCGCCGACGCCGATGAGCGAAGCGTCTCCGCCGCCGCCGAATACGGGCGTGCCCTCGCACAGTCCGAGATCGTCCGCAGCCTTTTCAGTAAGACCGCCGACGAGAGCGGTGGAGTCGATTATCTCAGCCATATGCTCGGGCTTGACGTTGAACATCTTGAGCATCTCGGGGCTCCAGCCCTCCTTGCCCTTGCGGACATCGTAGAGCAGAGTGCCGAAGGCCGAGTCGCGCGTCATGACGAACTTGTCGGTCATGCGGCAGATTATGTATTCTTTGACGTCGAGCCACTTGTAGGTTCTCGCGAAGTTGTCGGGCTCGTTCTCCTCGACCCATTTATATTTGTATACGGGATCCTTGACGCTCGCGGACACGGCGCCGGTTATCTGCAAAGACTTGAGAAGCTTCGGAATATAAGCTCCCGCAATCTGCGGACCGTAAGCCATGAGCTCCTTTATCTGCTTCTTTGCGCGTTGATCCATGTAGCTCATCGCCTTGCGCACGGGCTGGCCGTCCTTGTCGACGAGCACGAGACCCTGCATCTGGGAGCAGAAGGATATACCGGCTATCTCCGAAGTGCTCACGCTAGTTGAATTCATGAGCCTCTTCGTGGTGTTGCATATCGCGCTCCACCACTCGTCGGGATCCTGTTCCGCGCCGCCGTCCGGATAAACGGTCAGCGAATAGCCTTCCATCTCCGCGGCGATCAGCTTTATTTCATCTTCAACCTCAAACAGACAGGTTTTGACGCCCGTCGTGCCGATGTCGTATGATAAGACGTATGTTCTGTCGCTCATTACAAATTTTCTCCCTTCGCGGCTTTTCATAAACAAAGCCCCAATCTATCCATTCAATTATATAGCAAAAAATTGATGATTACAATGTAATAGCAAAAAAAATTTAAAAAACCGCGAAGCGGCACCCGCCGCAGAAAATATTTATCCGCGTCCCCGTAGAAAAGAAAAACTTTCCGAAGCCGACAAAAAACCGTCGGCAAAACCGCCGCGGGCAGACCGAAAACCGCCGCAGCCGGGAGCGCACCCGCCGGGCAGCGGAGAAAAATAAAAATTTTTTTGAAATAACAGTTGATTTTTGCCCCGTGTTGTGCTAATATACTATGGCAATCAGATGCGCTGCTAGCTCAGTCGGATAGAGTGTTTGGCTACGAACCAAAAGGTCGGGGGTTCGAGTCCCT
>DKDF01000048.1:0-15192 GCA_002451755.1 Ruminococcaceae bacterium UBA6855 | reverse complement strand
AAAAGCACTTGCATATGCAAGTGCTTTTTCTTTTAAATTAAATGTGTTTGATATTGAGCGTATAAAAAGCAATTTATTTTCCTTATGCGAAATTGAATTGACTTTTGATGTTTTCCGTGATAAACTTTGCTTAATTCAGGGCTCTTAGGTTTATATGTGTTATTCCAGTTGATTTGATAAAGAATGAGGAATGGTAATGCTTTCAACGATTGAATTATTTGCTGGTGCGGGAGGTTTGGCTCTTGGCATTGAAAAAGCCGGGTTTACTACACTGGCTTGCCTTGAATTTGATAAAAATGCCTGTGATACACTTAGAAAAAATAGACCCAACTGGCGAGTGATTGAGGATGATATAGCCAATGTATCTTGCCTTGACTTAGAGAAATATTTTTCTTTAAAAAAAGGCGAACTTGATTTGTTGTCAGGAGGAGCACCGTGTCAGGCATTTTCGTATGCGGGGAAAAAGTTGGGGCTGGAGGATGCACGCGGAACGCTTTTTTATCACTATGCGATATTTTTGGAAAAGCTCCAGCCAAAGATGTTCTTATTTGAGAATGTTCGAGGACTTCTCACCCATGACAAAGGAAGAACATATAAAACAATTATTGATATATTTGAACAAGCAGGTTATACCATTCAAAAGAAAGTGTTAAACGCTTGGAATTATGGCGTTGCACAAAAGAGAGAACGCCTAATTACAATCGGAATAAGAAATGATTTGCTCGATAGAATACATTTTGAGTTTCCAACACCGCACGATTATAAACCTGTTTTGAGAGATATTCTTCTTGACTGTCCGAAAAGCGATGGGGCACTATATTCTGAATATAAGCGAAAAATATATGACCTTGTTCCTCCCGGCGGATATTGGCGTGACATTCCCGAAAATATCGCTAAAGAATATATGAAAAGCTGTTGGAATATGGGTGGTGGACGTACCGGTATATTAAGGCGTATGAGCCTGGATGAACCGTCATTGACAGTTTTAACATCTCCAAGCCAAAAACAAACAGACCGTTGTCATCCGATAGAATCCAGACCTTTTACAATCAGAGAAAATGCGAGATGTCAAAGCTTTCCGGATGATTGGGCGTTTTGCGGAAGTATAAACTCACAATACAAGCAGGTTGGAAATGCAGTTCCTGTTAACCTTGCTTATGAAATTGCTTTGGAGATAAAGGAGGCTTTAAAAAACTTATGAGCTGGAATCTATCATTTATCACGGAACAAGAGTTTACGGATCATGTCCGGTCAACGATTCAGAAGTATGGTGACAAGCTGGAATCGTTTGATTTAAAAAGATTTAATCGCAACATTGTTGACCCCGTTAAGCTGATTTTTGACAAAACCGTATATCGAGCAACATGGGAAGAAACTATAAGTAATGAAATTTTTCGTCAGCGTGATAAATCCAATAATAATGATATAGGCTATTTTCATCAGCAGATTTTTCAGTATGTAACAAATTGCCATGTGCCGCGGAATGGAGAGGAAGGCGGCTGGGATGTTATTTATACTAACCCCGATGGAATCGTTTTGCCGGATAAGTCGGTTGTTCATACCGTATATGTTGAGATGAAAAATAAACACAACACGATGAACTCATCCGCATCCGGAAAAACCTTTATAAAAATGCAGAATCAGCTTTTGAAAGATGATGATTGCGCTTGCTTCCTTGTCGAAGCTATTGCCAAAAAATCGCAGAACATTAAATGGGAAACTTCTGTCGACGGTCAAAGAATGGGACATAGGCTTATTCGCAGGGTGAGTCTTGATCAATTTTATGCGCTTGTAACCGGGCAGGAAGATGCATTCTATCAAATGTGCATGGTGTTGCCTGAGGTAATTCAAAAAGTTGTAGAATCAAGTGGAAGTGAATTGGTTCCCCATGATACTGTCATAGAAGAGCTGAAAACAATTGCAGATAAAAACAATTGCGGAAATAGCGATTTAGCAATAGCAATGGCGGTCTACATGCTCGGATTTTCTACATATAATGGATTTGCAAAGTAACAACAAATAAAGCAATAAATACGATTATTTTTGATAATCAAAATGATTGGGCTTAAGCTTATGATTATCAGTTTTAATCGGCACATAAAAAATTCCGCCCGGTTTCCCGGACGGAACTTTTTATTTTTATCTTATTTATACAGCGGACCGTAAGCGGCGCAGGCTCTGTAGTCTGCACTCTCGAGATCCTTCGTGCCGAACGCAGACCATGCGTGCGGACGGTAGATGTCCTCGTCGGCGACGTTGTGCATCGCAACGGGGATTCTGAGCATGCTCGCGAGCGTGATGAGGTCTTTGCCGATGTGACCGTAGCTGATAGCGCCGTGGTTTGCGCCCCAGTTCGCCATGACGGAGTAGACATCCTTGAACGCGCCCTTGCCGGTGAGTCTCGGAGCGAACCATGTGGTCGGCCAGGTCGGGTCGGTGCGCATGTCGAGCTTGTTGTGGATCTCATCGGGCAGGGTGGCGGTATAGCCCTCGGCTATCTGAAGCACCGGGCCGAGACCCTTGATGATGTTGACTCTGATCATTGTCATGGGCATGACAGCCTGAGTCTTGAAGTGCGAGGAGTATCCGCCGCCTCTGAAATATCCGAGGTCTGCGGGGCACCAGTCGGTAGCCTTGAGCATAGCATCGATATCCTCGTCGGTGACGTTCCACCACTCCTTCATGACCGCGTTGCCGTCCTTGTCCTTGCAGACGCCCGTGGCGTCAAGCGCGGCGGCGCCGGAGTTGATGAGGTGGATGAAGCCGTCCTTTGCAACGCCCTCGGGGCGCATGCCGCAGACTCTTTCAACAGCGTCGGGACTCCAGTATGTACGAACATCGGCGAACAGGCTCGCTCTGCCGGTGACGAGTTTTCCGAGGAGCATCGACAGACCGTTGAGACCGTCGTTTTCGGTGGCGAAGGTGAGCGGCTCTTTCTTGCCGTTCCAATCGAAGGTGGTGTTGAGCATAGCCTCGGTGAAGTCGCCGTTGGGCATGAAATCCGTCCACTGGCGCTGACCCTGGAAGCCGCCGAGAATGGCGTTGCGGCCGAGAGCCTCTTCGTGCCAGCCGTCCTTGGGACCCGAGTGCTCAGCCTCTGCGCCGACGGGGCGGACATCGTTGAGCTTATCGTTGCCGAGCATGATGTCGCGGCAGATAAGGGTCATCTTGACGACGAACTCCCACTCCTTCTCCTTCTGCTCGGGGGTGTGTCTGATGTTTTCGGGGTTCTTGTCGAAGCCCTCGGGGCAGTTCACTTTGACCCACTTGAGCGCGCGCTCATATTCCTCGTGGTCATAGATGCCGAGCTCGACGCGGCGGGTAACTTCAACCATGTCGACCCACTCGGCGCGGATGCCGAGATACTCCTGCCAGAAATCGGCGTCGCAGAACGAGCCTGCGATACCCATTGCGACAGCGCCTATGCCGACATAGGACTTGCCTCTGAGCTGACCGACAGCTGCGGCGCAGCGTGCGAAGCGGAGAATCTTCTCGGCAACGTCATCGGGAATTGAATTGTCGGTGACATCCTGAACATCCTTGCCGTAGATCGAGAATGCGGGCAGACCTCTCTGTGCATGAGCCGCCATGACCGCCGCGAGATAGACCGCGCCGGGGCGCTCGGTGCCGTTGAAGCCCCAGACTGCCTTGACGGTCAGGGGATCGAGATCCATCGTCTCGCTGCCGTAGCACCAGCAGGGGGTGACGGAGAGGGTCGCGCAGACGTTCTGAGTCGAGAAGAAGTCGGCGCACTTTGCCGCCTCTGCCGCTCCGCCTATCGTGCAGGGGGAGATGATGCACTCAAAGGGAGTGCCGTCCGAATAGAACACATTTTCTTCGATGAGCTTTTTGGCGGCGAGCGCCATGTTCATCGTCTTTTCCTCAAGACTCTCTCTGACTCCGCCCCAGCGGCCGTCAATGATGGGTCTGATTCCAAGCTTTGCTTTTGCCATTTTTCAGTCATCCTTTCGATGTTATTTAAGTATTTTCAAAAAGCTCTCATATGCGCCCGCCCATTTGTCGGTGTCGCACGGAGCATATTCGCGTAATGCCTCGCTGCGCGAGATTATCTCCCTCGCCTTTTTGATATCCGGAATGTCGCCGGAGCTCAGGAGCTGAACGGCTATATTGCCGAGCACGGTCGCCTCTATCGGACCCGCCTTCACGGGGACGTTGCAGGCGTTCGCGGTCATCTGGCAGAGCAGGGTGTCTTTTGTGCCGCCGCCGATGACATGGATATCAGGATAGTCCCTGCCCGTGCATTCTTTTATCATCGAGAATGTGCTGCGGTATTTCATCGCAAGGCTCTCGTAGATGCAGCGCATTATCTCGCCGACGGTCTGCGGGACATACTGACCCGTTTTGCGGCAGAACTCGCGCACTCGTCCGGGTATATCTCCGGGCGGAGTGAACTCGGGGGAGTCGGGGTCGATAAAGCACTTGAACGGCTCCGCCGAGAGCGCCATGCGCTCGAGATCGGCGTAGCTGTAGTCTTCGCCCTCGCGCTTCCACTGCCTGCGGCTCTCCTGAATGAGCCACAGTCCGATTATATTCTTGAGCAGCCCGGTCATGCCGCCGTAGCCGCCCTCGTTGGTGATGTTTATCGAGAGCGATGTGCTGTTGACAATAGGCTCGGGTATTTCCGTGCCGAAGAGCGACCATGTGCCGCTGCTCAAAAACGCGAAGCTGTCAAGCTGAGAGGGGACGGCGGTTATCGCCGACTGCGTGTCGTGTCCGCACACGCTGACGACCTTAACGGGGTCGAGTCCCAGCTCTTCGCATATCTCCGCGCTGAGCATTCCGTTTTCGGTACCCGTCGGCACAATGGGCGTGAGGATCCCCGACGGGATGCCGAGGCGGTCGAGAATGTCGTATGCCCAGTCCTTTGTCTTTATGTCAACCATCTGCGAGGTGGTCGCTATTGAATACTCGGTCTGCTTTCTGCCCGTGAGCATATATGCGAATAAGTCGGGCATGAACAGCAGTTTATCCGCCCTGTCGAGAATGTGCGGGCGGTATTTTTTGAGCGCGCAGAGCTGGAAGAGCGTGTTGAGCTCCATGAACTGGATGCCCGTGCGGGAATAAAGCTCTTCGCGGGGAACGGTTTTAAACACTTCTTCAATCATTCCCGCCGTGCGTGAGTCGCGGTAGTGAATGGGATTTTCGAGCAGGCAGCCGAACTCGTCGAGCAGCCCGAAGTCAACGCCCCAGGTGTCGATACCGATGCTGTCGAATCCGCCGGCGAGCTTCGCCTTTGTCAGTCCCTGCTTTATCTCGAAAAACAGGCGCAGAACGTCCCAATAGAGTGTGCCGTTGACGCTCACGGGGTCGTTCGAGAAGCGGTGGACTTCTTCGAGGCGGATATTCTCCCCGTCAAAATGTCCGATTATCGCGCGTCCGCTCGATGCGCCGAAGTCGAACGCTAAAACTCTTTTTTTCATTTATGCAGAATCCTCCGAGTTATTTTACAACGCCCTTTTTGAGGATGATGTTTGCGTATACGGCAGTCTCGCCCGTCGCTATGACGGCGTAAGCCTTTCTCGCTCTGTCATAGAAGGCGAAGCGCTCCATGAGCTCGAAGTTCCTGCCGCCCTCGTTCGCTTTGACTATCTCTTCGTATTTGTCCCAGACTGCCGGGCGGTCTCCGTCGCCGTTGTTGTCCATGAGCGCAACGGGAGCGTCAACATAGGTGTCGAGGGGCATGAGCTTCAGAACCGCGTCGAGAACCTCGGGCACTCCGTGACCGTCGAGGCGCACAAGGCGCTGAGCTATGCTCGCTGCGGGGAAGTTGCCGTCGCCGATAACTATCTCGTCGCTGTGTCCCATCTCCATGAGGATCTTGAGAAGCTCAGGGGAGATGATAGGTGAAATATTTTTAAGCATTTTTTATATCCGTCCTTTCGGAAAAATCAGTCAATTGAATACATGCTGTAGAGCTCGCTGTATACGCCGCCCTTTGCCATGAGCTCGCGGTGGCTGCCCTGCTCGGCGATGCCGTCTTCTGTCAGCACGACTATCTCCGCTGCGTTTCTTATCGTCGTGAGCCTGTGGGCTATAGTTATGACCGTGCGCCCCTTTGCAAGCTCTTCGAGCGACTGCTGAACAAGGCGTTCGCTCTCGTTGTCGAGCGCGCTCGTCGCCTCGTCGAGAATGACTATCGGCGGGTTTTTCAAAAACAGGCGCGCAATTGAAATTCGCTGCTTCTGACCGCCGGAGAGCTTGACTCCGCGCTCGCCGACATATGTGTCGTAGCCCTCGGGCAGCTCTTCTATGAATTCGTGCGCCCCGGCTCGCTTTGCTGCGGCTATTATATCTTTATCTTCGGCTCCCGGGCAGCCGTAGGCTATGTTGTCCCTGACCGTGCCGGAGAACATATAGACATCCTGCTGAACCGTGCCTATATTCGAGCGCAGCGACGCTAAGGTTATGTCGCGGATATCTTTTCCGTCGAGCAGTATGCTGCCCGAATCCACATCGTAGAAGCGGGGAATGAGATTGCAAAGCGTAGTCTTGCCGCCGCCGGACGGACCGACGAGGGCGACATTCTCACCCGGAGCTATATGCAGGGAGAAATCGGAAAGAATTTTCTTGTCCGTGCCCTTGTATGAAAATGTAACGTTTTTGAATTCGATATCGCCCTTGACACCGCTTATGGGCTTTGCGTCCGGGCTGTCTTTTATGTCGCTGACTTCGTCCATTATTTCCGTGAAGCGCTCGATGCCCGTCATGCCGCGGTTGAACTGCTCGCTGAATTCGACCATCGTGCGTATCGCCGCGAGCAGGGTGCTGACCATGAGCAGGCTCGCCGAGAAGTCGCCGACGGTAGTCTTGCCCTTCATCATGAACACTGCGCCCACGCCGACTATTGCTATGTACATCAGTCCGTCACAGAGCCTTACCGTGCAGTGGAAGCTCGCCATGTATCTGTAGCCGTTTTTCTTCGATTTGAAGAAGCGGCGCGAGCCCTCGTTGAATTTTTCGCGCTCGATGTCTTCGTTGGCAAAGCTCTTGACAACTCTTATGCCGAGCAGCGAATCCTCCGTCCGCGCGTTTATCTCGCCTATCTCGCGTCTCTGCTGTTTGAACGCGGCGCGCATCTTGCGGCGGCTGTGCGAAGTCAGAAGCATCATAAGAGGCATGAGCGAAAAGACTATTATCGCAAGCCATATGTTCATCGACGCGAACATGATGAATCCCGCGACTATTTTTATCACGGTCATAAGAACGTTCTCCGGACCGTGGTGGGCAAGCTCGGTTATGTCAAACAGGTCGTTGGTTATTCTCGACATGAGCTGACCTATCTTCGTGTCGTCATAGAATGAATATGACATATCCTGCAAATGCGAGAACAGGTCGTTTCGCATATCTGTTTCGATTCTCGCGCCCATTATGTGACCGCCCGACGCCGTGTAGTAGCTCGCGGCGGTGTCGATTATTCGCAGCAGAATGTAGAAGCCGATTATTTTTATTATCAGCTCCGCCGTCAGGTCGTGGATATCATGCGCCGCGCGGTCGGTTATCTGCCGCACTATCAGCGGCAGGGCAATTTCACATACAGTTGTCAGCGCGGAGCAGAACATATCGAGGGCGAACAGCCCCGAATATTTTTTATAGTAAGGCAGAAACCTTTTGAGCATCCTTCGATTGCGGCTGGAGTAGTCCCCGGACAAACAAACACCCCTAATCAAGCAGTTATATATCAAAATTATACAACATTTATTTCTCTTTGAAAAGAGCAGAGGGAGAGAAAAAATATTTTCTTATCTGTGACAGTTTTTGTCCTTGAAAAAAGACGAGCATTTTTGTATACTATGATATATATAAACGCATATAAATACATTTTATATTTTATTTTATAAAGAAAGGGAGGTCTCACTATGCGTATTCTCATATGCGACGATGAGCCCGCAATGGTAAAGCAGATATCCGAAATAATCGCGGACGCTTATCCCGACATTGAGCTTGTCGGCGTACACAGCTCCGCCGAGCTGTCCGAAAAGCTTGCGCCCGAGGATGCAGACAGAAAATTTGACCTCGCCTTTCTCGACATTGCCGTCAGCGACGAGAGCGGCGTGGATATCGCCGAGTTTGTCGGCGCGCTGTGCCCGGGGGTCAAGATAGTTTTCGTCTCCGGGAATCAGGATCTCGTCTCGCGGGCGTTTGTGACCGTCGACGACTGCGGGTATATCTATAAGCCCGTCGACCCGAAGCTGCTTCTCGGCTATATCGAGCGGGAGCGCATGGGAAAGCATCCGAAACCGAGCCGCGAATATTTTGAATATGCCCGCCGCGGCAACAGCCACAGGATAGAGTGCGATAAGATACTTTTTATCGTCAGCGTGCGCAATTATCTGGAGATACATACCGTTGACGGAGACAGCGTCACCGTACCGGGCAAGCTCGACGAGGCGGGGCGGCAGCTCGAAGCGGGCTTTGTCCGCTGCCATAAGAGCTATCTTGTGAATTTGAAATATATCGCGAGATATACTGCGACGCAGTTTATCATGATGAACGGGAAGATAATTCCGATAAGCCGTTCCAGGAAAAAGGATTCAACGGACAGGTATGTGCTTTTTAAGGGAGCTTTGGTCAAATGACATTTTTTGATGCGTTCTGGTATGTGTTCAATTTTCTTTCGATAGCGCTCGTGGTGGTGTTTTTGTGCATGAACCTCACCCCGCGCTTCAACCGCTATGCGGTCTTTTTCTTGACTCTCATTCCGTTTTCGGCAATAGCGCTTGCCCAGCATTATTTCTACGATGTGCCGTCGGTGTTTTTTAAGATTCCCGCTTTTGCATATTATTTCATTTCGGCAATAGCTTATTTCAAAGACAAGCTCAGAACCAGGCTCTTCGTCTCGATAGTTCTGATGTCGTTTACATATCTTGTCTCCGCCCTGCTCATAACCGGCGGCATCGCCTGCGGGCTCAATCCATATGACGACATAATGACCTATATAGTCTCCCTGCCGAATACGGTCGGGCTGATAGTGCTCTTCGGCGGTTTTACTTATCTTAGAATGAAGAAGCACAAAAACATGATCCTCCCGAGCGGGCAGATGGCGACATTCATCTTCTTCCCGCTGAGTCAGGTCATAGTCATGGCGGCGGCGATGATGATAATCTCATATTACGGCTGGTTCAGGAACAAGAATACAGGGCTGCCGTTTCTTGAGGATCCGACCCGCGCGCCGATGATAATGCTCTGCGTTGCGGCAGTTCTGTGCATAATCTCCGACTCCGTTTTGCTCTATATCATGGTGCGCTCGTCGCAGAACGAGAAGCTGCGCGAGGAGCTGAGAATAAAAGATTACCAGAACGCGCTGAATCTCGAATATTACAAAAATGTCGAAAACAGCAGCAACGAAGTAAGAAAGATACGCCACGACCTCGCGAACATAATTCAGACGGCATATGAAGTAGTCCACAGCTCAAACGAAGTCGACCGCGAGGCAGCCGAGCGGATGCTCGACCAGCTCAGAACGGAGGTCGCGGATATAAAAATAGAGAAGTTCTGCCCCAACACTCTCGTCAATGTCATCGCCTCGAACAAGGCGAACGAGTGCAGGAAGAATGATATCGCCTATGATTTCGATCTCAATGTGCCGAGGTTTGTGAATATCGAGGATGTCGATATCTGCAAGGCATATGTCAACATATTCGATAACGCGATAAATGCGGCAAAGGCGCTCGAGGAGAACAGATTTATAAAAATAAAGAGTTTCGTCGATAAAAGCGACGGAATGTTATATATCAGCAGCGAAAACGCCGTCGCGCCCGACTATGAGGAGAAGAAAAAGAAGCGGACGGGCGACCACGGCTACGGATTGAAGATCCTCGAGGAGACAGCCGAAAAATACAGCGGACACGCGGCAGCGAATGAAACGGACGGCATATTCACCTGCGTTTTCGCAGCGAGGGCATAAAGTTCGGCCAAAGAGGGAGTAAGAGGAGAAAAGATGTTTGACATTGTAATATGGTGCGTGTTCAACGGAGCGGCGGCGGTGCTCCAGATAGTGACACTGTGCGCCTCGCTCAAGCCGAGGTTCAACAAATATGCCGTGTTCTTCGGCGCGTGTATACCGTTTGTGGCGCTCGCCCTTTCGCAGAGGTTCGTTCAGGTCATCGCGCCGTCGGTGACGGCTGTTGCGGGTATAGTCTGGTTTTTCGTTGCGGCTCTGCTGTTTTTCAAAGACAAGCTGCGCACAAGGATATTCGTCTCAATAATGATTTTCGCCATAGCGTCGATAGTCGGCGCGGTGACGGTGAATATAGCCGTTGCGGTCGGCATCGGCACCGACCCGCAGAATGCGGCGATAGTTGACACGCCGTATATATTCTGCCTCGCCGCAGCGTTTGCGGCGTTCGTGTATATCAGGCACAAGAGGCAGTCGGCTCTTAAAATACCCGGCGGTCAGATGGTGGCTTTTATCTGCTTCCCGCTGAGTCAGATAATCGTGCTCTATGCCGCCATGGTGGTCATCTCGCGCGACGGCTGGTTCACCGGCGACAGACCGCTGACTATATTCAGCGACCCGACGCGCGGACCGATGATCCTGCTCTCGATAGCGGCGTGCCTGTGCCTTCTGTCCGATGCGGTGCTGATATATGTCATGCTCCGTTCGTCCCAGAACGAGCGGCTGCGCGAGGAGCTGAAGGCGAAGGATTATCAGAACTCGCTGAACCTTGAATATTACAGGAATGTTGAACAGAACAGCCACGAGGCGCGCAAGCTTCGCCATGACCTCGCGAATATAATCGGGACTGCCTGCGAGATAGTCGAGAGCGGGAGCGAGGCGGATCGTGCGGCGGCGAAGAAGATGCTCTATCAGCTGCGCGACGAGGTGGCGGAGATAAAGATAGAGAAATTCTGCCAAAACGCGCTCGTCAATGCCATAGCCTCGAACAAAGCGAACGAATGCAGAAAAAACGGTATAGCCTATGACTTTGACCTCAATGTGCCGGAGAAGCTGAACATCGAAGAGATAGATATCTGCAAGGCGTATGTCAATATATTCGACAACGCTATAAATGCGGCGAAAGCTCTCGAAGAGAACAGATATATAAAGATAAGAAGCTTTGTCGACGAAAACGACGGAATGTTATATATCAGCAGTGAGAACGCCGTCGCGCCCGACTACGAAGAGAAGAAAAAGAACAGAGCGGGCGACCACGGCTACGGACTGAAGATTCTCGAAGAGACCGCCGAAAAATACGGCGGACACGCGGCGGCGAATGAAACTGACGGCATATTCACCTGTGTTTTCGCAGCGAGGGCATAAATAATACTATTATAATATATAAAAAACAGCCGCGACATGAAAATTGTTGCGGCTGTTGCTGTGTTATCTTATTTAGGCTCCCCTGCAGGGTTTGTTTCGCTTCGCTCAAAGTAAGTAGGGGCGGATATCTCCGACCGTGAAGTCTGTACAAATTTATTGACACGCAGCTTGTAGGGTGCGGCGACTCGACGCACCGCTGCCGCGTGAGCGGCATGAAATCCTCGCAAAATTTATTATTCCGACCGTAGGGGCGAACTTCGTTCGCCTGCTTTTTGGCTCCCCTGCATGGGAGCCGGATTGGCGAAGCCAAGACTGAGGGGTTTACTTTGCCTCGCTCAAAGTAAGTAGGGGTGGATATCTCCGACCGTGAAGAAAATGCGCGGTATCGACGCGGGATTTGCAGGACGCAATGAGCCGCAAATTCGGGTACCTTGAAAATTAAACAACGGCTCGGCAACAAAATTTTATCGAATCCTACCCGCAAAAATCATACCGCGGAGACAGAATATATCTGCCTCCGCGGTTTTATATTTATTTTATGCCGTCTCCCGAAGCTGTATCTCGCGGCTGACTTCAAGCCCGCCGTGAGTTAGCGTGAGGGCGATTCCGCCGCTGTCCGAAGTCGAATATGCCTTGCGCCCGAACGCCGACATTATGCCGACGAGCACATCGTCAGATATCTCGGCGAGGCGGTTCGTGATTATCATCGTCTCGGGGCGGAGCTTGTCCAGCACCTCCTGCGGGACGGCGCGTTCGCCGTGGCAGGGGACTTTCAGCGCGTCGATGCGCCCGACGGCGTTCGCAAGCCTCGCGAGGTCGCCCGTGTCGTTCGCCATGTCGCCCGCCAAAAGAATACGCCTGCCGCCCTGCTCGGCGAGTACGGCGAGCGAATTGTCGTTTTCGCCGATGTTCTTGTGATATGAGTCGGGCTCGGTGTTGAAGAAACGCAGAGTCCAGCTGCCCAGCGCAAACGGCTCGTCCGGCACGCAGCCGATGACCGGGATGTTCATGCTCTGCGCCTTTTCGCTGAGCGATTTATACAGCGCGTCGCCGTCGTGGAGACACTTGTCCCACTGCGCGAGGTTCGGGCTGATAAACGGCTTGAGATATATCTTGCCGATTGTTATATCCTTGTCATCAAGGAGCGTCTCGAGTCCGCCGACATGGCCGGAATGAAGATGCGTTATCGCGATAAAATCAAGATTTATCTTCCCGCCGGCAGTTTCTTTGAGATAGCGCGCCGTGTGCTTCGCGTGCTCCGCGTCGCCGCAGTCAACGAGAGCGAATTTGTTTTCGCTCTGGAGAAGAATGCAGTCCGAGCGCCCGGTGTTGAGGAAATGGATGCGCTCACCCCCCGACGGGACAGAGATATCCTCGTTCTGCGCGGGAGCGGGCGGATTTTTTGCCGCCTTGATGACCTGCACTGCGTTGGGTTTGAATTTGTCTTTCTGAGTGAATTTTTTGATGAGTTCGGCAAGATCCTTTATTGCCATATCCTTCAGCCCTTTCGGGAATTTATTTTGTCCTGCGCAGCTCGGCAAAGAACTGCTTCAAAAGCAGGGCGCATTCGTCCTGCATGAATCCGCCCTCGACCTCGGGCGAGTGATTATACGGAAAAGAAAACAGGTTGTTTACCGATCCGCACGAGCCCGCCTTCGGGTCATATGCCCCGAACACCACGCGTTTTATGCGCGAATTTATTATCGCTCCGGCGCACATCGGGCACGGTTCGAGCGTCACGAACAATTCGCACTCCCAGAGCCGCCAGCCGCCGAGCGCCTTGCACGCTCTGTCTATCGCCTCAATTTCGGCATGGGCGAGGGCGTTTTTGTCCTTTTCGCGCCTGTTGCGCCCGACCGAAACTATCTCTCCGTTTCTTGTGACCACCGCGCCGACTGGCACTTCGCCGTCCGCCGCGGCCTCCCGTGCAAGCGCGATCGCCGCCTGCATAAGCTCTCTGTCAGTCATTCTTCCACTCCCCGGTTACGAAGGCCATGTGATAAAAGTATATGTCGTGTAGAGCAGATAGATGATAGAGATTATCATCGGGACATTTATGAAATATGCCGCCGTGCGCTCGCCGCGTGAAAGGGCGGTGCGCGGTTTTCTGAATTTCGTCTGGATATTCTTCTGGCGCGCCCTTCTCATGAAGAGAATCAGGCAGATTATGCCCGCCGCAAAGAACACCGCGACGCAGATATAATAGATGAGATTGACCGTTTTTTCCGGCAGGAATTCATAGAGTATCGAGATGACGCCGGAGAACATATTGTTGCAGAAATGTATCATGACTCCCGTCCACATCGAGCCGGTGACTATAACAAAATATCCGATGCCGATGCCGACGATAAACGCGAACGGAGCCTGGACGAGGTTGCCGTGCATCATGCCGAACAGAGCGGACGAGACAAGAATTGCGAACCAGTTGCCGAACTTGCGCGCGGGCATCATAACAACGCCGCGCAGCGCATATTCCTCAACGAGCGCAGGTACTACGGCGAGCTGAATAAGATACATCGCAATGCCGAGCGGCGTTGTCGGGGTGCGCGAATCGGGATATTCAAAAGTTATGCCGGTCGTGCTCTCGACAAATGTCGAAAGAAAATTCGTCGCGTAGTTGCCTATCATGCAGATCATCAGACCTGCGGGCACAGCTAAAAGCATGAGGCGCGTGTCATAGGGCTTGCCGAAGTTCAGGCACTGCTGACGCTTATCTTTGAGCAGTAGGCTCGACAGGAAGAACGGGACGAATATACAGAAAATCGACATCAGCACGCCTATTGCATAGCCGCGGTCGGTCTCGTTTGCGTAGTCGTCATAGAGATTTAAAGCAAACAGCAGTCCCGCGCCGATGAACTGGAACAGGGCGAATAATAATATGCCCAGGCCGCTTATGTTGCCGAGCTTTCTTATCTGGCGCTTCTCGCGCTGCTTTATCTCGAGAGTCTGAGCGGGTCCCGGCTGATATCCGTACCCGTTGGGCGCTCCGTTATTATATTGAGAGTCGTATGTCATACTTTCACCGTTCCACTTAAAATTCTTATTAAATTATACCCTACCCCGCGGGATTTAACAATAGCATAAAAGCGAAGTTTAAAGAAAAAGGGAATATAGTTTAATTTCAGTTAACATTTAAAGGCGAAATGTAAGAAGCTTTGGGGAATGGACAATGCTATAAGACGGCAGACCGCTGTTTGTGCCGTGGAATGAGATGTGCAAATCCCAATATGCCGCAGAATCCATCACGATTGTTGATTCGCATCTTGCAGGGCGCGGCGACTCGACGCACCGATGCCGCGACAGCGGCATGAAATCTTCGGAAAAGCTCGTTCTGCAGACCGTATGGGCGAACATCGTTCGCCTGCTTTTTGGCTCCCCTGCAGGGGAGCCGGCTCGGCGAAGCCAAGACTGAGGGGTTATTTCGCTTCGCTCAAAGTAAGTAGGGGCGGATATTATCCACCCGCGAAGTGAATAGTGAAAAGTGTGCGGCGGGGGCGGATATCATCCGCCTGCGAAATCTGTACAAATTTGTTGGTGCAGAACTTGTAGGGTGCGGCGACTCGACGCACCGATGCTGCGACAGCGGCATGAAATTCTCAAAATGTCTGTTGTTGACTGTAGTGGAGAACATCGCTCGCCTTTCAAAAATCCGCACAAATTTTAGACCGCGTACCTTGTAGGGACAGCCTATCAATAAAGAGTTTATGTTTAATGTCAAAAGCAAGCCCACGTTTCTTGAATTTATGCAAAGTAGAAATGAGCAACTCAGCCGACTTTGATAATCAGGCTTTCAATAGCCGCGCCGCAGTGTTTGAAAGCTTTTTTAGACAGGCGAGGGAACGGCTTGCGCAGCAAGACGCACGAGCCCGTATTGTTTGAGCGAAGCGAGTTTACGGGCGAATGTGCCGAGC
>DKDF01000113.1:42401-70457 GCA_002451755.1 Ruminococcaceae bacterium UBA6855 | reverse complement strand
GAAGACTGGTAATAAAGAAAAATATAGAAAATATTGATTTTTCAAAGCAAAACGATAAAGTGATCGATGATTTCTACAGGGTCATCAGTAGTTTATATTAATGTGATTTTATAATAGGAGTATTTTGTATGGTTGATGGAGGAAAAATTTCTGTTGTTGTTCCGGTCTATAATGTTGAGGATTATCTTGACCGATGCGTCGAAAGTATAATTTCTCAGACATATGAAAATCTTGAAGTGATTCTCGTTGATGACGGTTCACCGGACGGTTCTCCCGCTATGTGTGATTCTTGGGCGAAAAAGGATTCGCGTATCAAGGTTATACATAAGCCGAACGGCGGTGTTTCATCTGCAAGAAATGCGGCTTTGGATGCAGCAACAGGCGATTTTATCGGATTTGTTGATTCAGACGATTGGATAGAAAATGATTTCTATGAGCTTCTTATGAAGAGCTTGAACGAAAATGGCAGTGACATTGCGTTTTGCGGCTATTATGTTGTCGAGCCCTCCGGAGAAAAGAAAGGTTATAAGAATCTGCTGGATAGCACTGTGTGCGATTGCAACCGATATCTCTGTAATGTCGTCTCGGGAGGGGACGGAGGATTTATTTGGAATAAGCTATTCAGAGCGAAGCTTTTTGACGGCGTAAGATTCAGTGACGAGATAGTGTATTCCGAAGACCTTCTGTTTAACTTTGTAATTTCGCAGAAGGCGGAAAAAATATCATTTGTCAATGAGGAAAAATACAATTATTTTCATAAATATTTAAGCGGATATGCATGGGTGCTGAATGATCACTCTTTTGATATGGTAAAAGTATTTGAGGAGATGTTCAAATATGACATGGCTCCCGAAGTCTATGACAGATGCGTAAGAGGGTATATGACTGCCGCGTTTACGCTTCTCAGCGGAGTGCTGACTAATGAAAAATATTTTTATAAGTATGATGAAATCAGAGCCGAAATACTCAGATTTAAAAAAAGAATATTTCTCGAAAAGCGATATCCGCTTAAATATAAGGCAAAGACGCTTGTGTTGTGGCTTTGTCCGGGACTTTATAACTTTATGATTCGCGGAATAAGAAATGCCAATGATAAAAAGCCCAATTGATAACATTACACAAGGGAGAGATAAATATGCAGGATGCTCTTGTCAGCGTGATAGTTCCTGTTTATAAGGTTGAAAAATATATTGATGAGTGCGTGAAAAGTATTATTGGGCAGACATATAAAAATCTTGAAATAATACTTGTTGATGACGGTTCACCGGACAATTGTCCCGCTATGTGCGACTCATGGGCACAGAAGGATTCGCGTATTAAGGTTATACACAAGCCAAACGGCGGCGTTTCGTCCGCGCGCAATACGGCTCTGGATGCCACATCGGGAGAATATATTTGTTTTGTTGATTCGGATGATGTTCTGGAGTTGGATACGGTCAAATATATGGTTGATAACATTTCCGATGCGGATGTTATACAGTGCGGACTGATTTATTGCTACGCGGACGGCACTTCTCGAGATGTCTGGGTGCCTGACAGCGAGTTTTATGGTGAAGATGCGCAACGGGCTGTAATAATGGATTATGTTAGACCGGAAGTGTGCGGCAAACTTTATGCGGCAAAATTGTTTGATAATATCCGTTTTGACACTTCAAAAAGATATGGCGAGGATTTTTATATAAACTATAATTTGATGAAGTCGGCAAAAAAAATGATAAGCCGAAATGTTTGCCTCTATCATTATGTTTTTCGCAATGTATCTGCTACGGCTGATTATATGACAGATGACCGTGCAAATTTATATAAAATAACCGGCGTAATGGCAGAAAATGAGAGGTGCGGAGACTTGTATGAGGCCTGTGTATATAGGCATACGCGAACACTTTTTGCAATACTTTCGCGTCTTATACTTGGGAACAAAGAATATTACGACAAATATTTTGATTCGGTAATTAAAGAAATACTTTCATATAAAAAAGAAATATTGAAAAACAGATATCTCGGGTTTAAATTCAAAATATCCACGGCTATTATTTCGATTAATCCCAAATTATTTGTTTTTGTCAATAGGCTAATAAGAAAATGAAAGGTTTAATTTTGAAATGAATAAAAATGTGAAAATCAGTATTATCGTCCCGGTTTACAAGGTCGAAAAGTATCTCGACAAGTGCGTTGAAAGCGTCATCGGGCAGACACATGAAAATCTTGAAATAATCCTCGTTGACGACGGCTCGCCGGATAATTGCCCCGCCATGTGCGACGAATGGGCACAAAAGGACAGCCGCATAAAAGTTATACATAAAGAAAACGGCGGACTCTCGTCGGCGAGAAATGCGGGACTCGATGCCTGCACCGGGGATTATATTGGCTTTGTTGATTCCGATGATTGGATCGAGCCGGATATGTACGAATATCTTCTTGATATCGGCATGAAAAACAATGCCGATGTTTCGAGATGCGGCTTCATTATTGAAACCGAAATTTTTGATGGTACAGTTGATTCCAAAAACGATTCGGAACTCAGAGTGCTGTCCGGCGACGAGCTTATTATTGAACTGGTCAACGGGGACTATAACGAGGGCATAATGTGCAACAAGCTCTATAAGCGCAGGCTTTTTGATTCGGTACGCTTCAAAGAGGGGATAATTATCGAGGACTGCCTGGCAAACTATTATATATATAAACAGCAGATCACCTTAGTTTCGTCCTTTGCCGTCAAATATCACTATTTGCAGCGCGGCGATTCAATAACCGGAACCGCATTTTCGGAAAAAAGCTTTGATATCCTGAAGGTACACAATGAGATAACAAATTCAGAAATCAATAATCCCGCCACATATCCATATTGCCTGAAAACATATATAAGATACAATATAATATATCTCAGAACCTGTATCGCGTATGAGAAAAAGTTTTATCGCGACGATATGCGAAACGAGGTCAAAAAATACAGTTCGGATATACTTCATTCGCCGATATGCGACAAAAAGCTCAAATTCAGAGTGTTCCTTATAACTTATATGTTCCTGCTCTATAAGCTTATGGTGAATGTAAAATGCCATGGCAGGGATATCATAAGAAAAATAAGACGGTAATGTTCTTAATGGAAAGGATGCGCTTATGCAAATGATACTTGAAATAATCAGAAAGATACTCGCCAGAGTTCGTTATTTGCTTTATATTTGGGAACTTATATTTTCGAATGCTTTAAAAAAACTGAAATATCGGGACAAATTCAAATTCCTTTTGATAACGCCGGAACATGGCAATCTTGGCGACCATGCTATAGCCTCGGCAGAATATGCACTCTTAAAAGACTGCTTTCTGTGTGAAATAACAGAGGTGAAGCTTGGGAGAATGCTAAGATATTATAAAAACGGTAAAAGCTTGAAATGGCTCTTCGGAAAGAGCGATATTTTGGTCACTGGCGGCGGTTATATCGGTACTCTTTGGCTCTATGCAGACGAGCTTATCAGAGATATTCTCACAACCTTTCCTGATAATAAAGTGGTGCTTCTGCCCAACACGATTTTCTTCTCCGACGACGAAGAAGGCAGAAAGTGGCTGGAGGACGCCCGAAAGGTCTATAATTCACATAAAAATGTTACCGTTTGCACAAGAGAAAAGCTCTCCTATGACAATGCACTTCTTTTGCTCGACGACCACAGCAGAGTGAAGCTCATTCCGGATATGGTGCTGTCGCTCGACGAGTGCCGCGAGGGTCAGAAGCGCAGCGGCGCGGTTCTCTGTTTGAGAAAGGACCGTGAAAAAACAATGGATGATGCCGACAGCACAGAGATTTATAATTGGACAAACAAAATCTTTGACAGTGTCAAAGAGGCTGATATGTGTCTTGATCACAATGTGCATCTCGAGAACCGCAGTGAAGAGCTCGAAAAGCAGTTTGAAACATTCAGAAGAGCCGAGCTCGTGATAACGGACAGGCTTCACGGAATGATATTCGCTGCGATAACCGGTACACCGTGTGCCGTTTTCTTCAGCATGAGCCATAAGGTGAAAGGCATCTATGACTGGTGCCTGTCGGATGTTGAATATATACAAAATGTTGAGAACTGCGCGGATATAGCCGCATTTTATGAAAAAGTCAAAGGCAGAAGCTTCAGCTATGACAATACCGCCTTGAAGCCGTATTACGATGAGCTTATTGAAATCATTAAATAAGAGGTAGATAATTTGGCATCACGTACTGAGAAATCGACAAGAACCGCCGCGGCAAATTTCCTCAATTCAACGTTGGGAAAAGTGCTTGCGTTTGTCTCGAAAACTGCGTTTATCAATGTTTTCGGGCGCGAGATGCTCGGTCTCAATGGACTTTTTTCAAATGTTATTTCATTGCTCTGCCTTGCCGATCTCGGCTTCGGCACGGCGATGGCATACAGCTACTATAAGCCGATAGCTGAGAACGATACAAAGAAGATAGCCGCGCTTAATAAATTTTACAGCAAAGTTTATTTGATAATAGCGGCGGCGGTGTCCGTTGCGGGCGTTGCATTCGTTCCGTTTCTTGATTCTTTTGTAAATCTCGATCACGAGATCGAGCATATGTATCTGTATTACGGCATCGCGGTGTTCAATACGGTCTGTTCGTACCTTTTTGCTTATAAGCAGACACTTATCACTGCACATCAGCACGGATATATTATTTCCAGATATACTGCTGTCACCAGCACCGTGTCCACAATTATGCAGATAGTTATCATATATGCCACGAGAAATTATATAGCTTATCTCATGGTCGGCGTTGTGTTTACTATCATAAACAACCTGATAATTTCGCATCAGGCGAATAAGCTTTACCCTTATATCAAAGAGCCCAACGAGCCGCTTTCAAAAGCGGACAAGCGCGGAATATTCGACAACATGGGTTCGATATTCTTATATAAGCTCTCGTCGGTTATGATAAACGGTACGGATAACCTGCTCATATCAAAGATGGTCAGCACCGTTGCCGTCGGCGATTACTCGAACTATCTTATGCCGATAAATATGATAAACAGCTACGCCAACATCCTTTTCTATTCGTTTACGGCGAGTCTCGGCAACATGATGGTGTCCGACAGCAAGGAGAAGCAGTATCGGGTGTTCAAAATTATCCAGACGATGTCCGCATGGTTCGGAATAGTTGTCAGCGCGTGTACATATGCGCTCGTTGATGATTTCATAATCGTGTGGCTCGGCAAGGACTTCCTTGTCGATAAATATACCGTCTGCGCCATCTGCCTCAATTTCCTTCTGTCCTGCCTGCTCTATCCCATATGGATATACAGAGAAGCGGCAGGAATCTATCTGAAAACAAAGTATATAATGACTGCCACCGCAGTTCTCAATATCGGACTCTCCATACTCATGGGCAAGTGGATCGGAATGGCGGGCATAATTTTTGCGTCGGCTGTTTCGAAGCTTTTGACCTATATCTGGTATGAGCCGATTATTCTATTCCGCGACCATTTCAAAAAGTCGGTTTGGGGATATTTTGTCTCGTTTCTTGCAACGCTGGTTATCAGCTGCGGCGCAGGCTTCGGCGTGAAGCTGCTCGCCGATATGATTCCTCTCTCCGGCATACTCGGCTTTATAGTCAAGGGCATCGTGTGCTTTGCAGTAACAAATATTCTCTATTTGCTTCTCTATTTCAAGAATCCGTATTTCAAAGAGCTTCTCACGAGAGTCAGATCGCTTGTCGGCGGCGTTATCGGAAAATTCAAAAAGGCTAAGTGAAAACAGGATGATAAGCGTAATAATCCCGGTTTACAAAGTTGAAAAATATCTCGATAAGTGCGTTGAAAGCGTTGTCGGGCAGACATATTCCGACCTTGAGATAATTCTTGTCGACGACGGCTCGCCGGACGGCTGCCCCGCAATGTGCGATGCATGGGTCGAAAAAGATGGGCGAATAAAAGTTATTCATAAACCCAACGGCGGTCTCTCGTCCGCGCGCAATGCAGGACTCGCCAAAGCATCGGGTGAATATGTCTTTTTTCTCGACAGCGACGATACAATATCTGCGAACTGCATTGAATTGCTCGCCGATGCCGCGCGGTGCGACAACAGCGATATCTGTATCGCGAATGTTGTTAGGATCAACGAAAACGGAGAAATGCTTAAAGCTCCGTCATTTGATTCGGACATGCTTCTTTCAAAAGGCGGCGTGTTCGAAAACATGGCTAAAAAAGGCTCGTCCGC
The DNA here is from genome assembly GCA_002451755.1 of Ruminococcaceae bacterium UBA6855. Taxonomy (GTDB): domain Bacteria; phylum Bacillota; class Clostridia; order Oscillospirales; family Acutalibacteraceae; genus CAG-177. Next base: position 64,256 of record DKDF01000113.1, on the reverse strand, counting down.
CTATGTTGTCTCGTGGGGAAAGCTTTACCGTCGCAATTTGTTTGACGGTATATCCTTCCCCGAGGGCAGACTCAACGAGGATGAGTTTACATATTTTCGACTCTTTGACAGGTGCAGCTGCATTTCCGTCAGAAAGGATGCCGTGTATTTTTATCTCAGCCGGCAGGGGAGCATCATGTCGGAATATACGCCGCGCAGACTCGATGTTCTCGAAGCCTTTGCCGCTCAGGCGAAGTTTTTTTCGGATCGCGGATTTGATAAAACGGTGGAGGCTGTGCGCCGATATGCTTATGATGCGGCGGTCAATACTCTCCTCGCCAACCGTATCGGCGTGACGGATGAAAGATTCAAAACCGCGCTGAGATTTTATAAATCAATATGCCGCCTTTGCCCGGGTGATATGGGCAGATCGGCTGTCCGCCTGTTTTTTGCGGCGTATCCCTTCAATCTTTTTTCAAAACTTCTGCTCAGACTCAGGGGCGTTAAGAGGTGAATTCGGTGGATAAACTTCTGAGCATAATAGTTCCCGTCTACAAGGCGGAAAAGCATCTTGACAGATGTGTTGAAAGTATACTTTCGCAGACATACGGGAATATAGAGCTTATCTTGGTCGACGACGGCTCGCCGGATGCCTGCCCCACGATGTGCGATTCTTGGGCGGGGCGCGACTGGCGCGTCCGCGTGATACATAAGAAGAACAACGGCGCGTCCTCCGCGCGAAACGCCGGACTCGATATGGCGTCGGGCGAATATATCGGCTTTGTCGATGCCGATGATTTTGTAGAGCCCGATATGTACGAAACTCTGATGAAAAACGCGCTCGAAAACAACGCCGATCGCTCCGGCTGCGGCTATTTCGATTCTTCGCGCTCGGATGAAATTTCGGCTGATGATAAAATAACAGTGCTCAGCGACAAAAAATCCATAATTGCCTATTCCGCCTGTGGCAAGCACAACAATGTCTGGCGCTCCGTCTATTCCAAAAAGGCGATAGGGAAGATTCGTTTCGACGAAAGCTTAGTAATCGCCGAGGACTGGCTCTTCAACTACGAAGTGAGCAAGAATGTCTCGGTGCAGGCGGATACTAATAAACGGCTCTATCATTATGAATCCGCACCGGACAGCCTCATGAGCCGGCTCAACGACAAAAAAATAATCGACCGCATATCTGTTCTCGAATATATCTGCGGCAGCGAGTGCGGAAAGTCGCTCGGACGCAAAGAAACGGCGGATATCCGTATGCGCGTGCTCATGTTCTGCGCGGAGGAGAGTATGCATTCCGGCATCGACCGTGAGCCGTGGTTCAAGCGCGAGGTCATAAAAAAAATACGCGGCGCCCTTGCGGCGTTTCTCGGGTGCGGTGCTTCGGCAAAGCGAAAGATAAAAGCGATAATTTTCGCCTTCGCGTGGCCGCTGTATTCCGCCCCGGCGCGTAGAAAATAAAGTTAAAAATAAAATAGTATATAATTGCTGATTGGAGGTGCACCATGCACGCATATCTGATAATAGCCCACGATCAGTTCGACCTGCTCGAAAGTCTGCTCAAATGTATCGACGACGAGCGCAATGACATTTATATACACATCGATTCCCATTCAAAGCTCGATATCGGCAGAATCCAAAATGTTCTGCAAAACTCCCGCGTTGAGTTCGTCCCGCGTATCCATATAAGATGGGGCGGATTCGACATGGTCAGATGCGAGTATGAGCTGCTCGAAGCTGCGTTCGAGAGCGGACGAGAATATGACTATGTCCATCTCATCTCCGGCGCGGATCTGCCGCTGAAAAATCAGGATGAGATACACCGCTATTTCGATGCCCATAAAGGTGAAGAGTTCGTCCATTTCGGCGCACCCGAGCCGACCGAAAAGGAGCTTGAGCGCGTCAGGTATTATCATTTTGCCTCCGGCAGAAGAACTTTCTTTAACCGCCTTGTCACAAAAGCGGAGACTGTTCTCGGGCGTATGTTCGGGATAAACAGAATAAAGGGCAATAAGATACAGCGCGGCTCGCAGTGGTTCAGCGTGACCGGCGAGTTTGCAAAATATCTCATTTCGCAAAAATCATTTGTGTTCAAGCAGTTCAGGCACACATATATTCCGGATGAATTCTTTGTTCAGACGGTGATGATAAATTCAAGCTTTGCAGATAATCTGCACAGCAAGAAGTTCGACGATGACCACGAAGCGTGTCTGCGCTATATCGACTGGACGCGCGGTCACCCGTACACATTCAAAACAGAGGATTATGACGAGCTGATGAATTCCGGCTGTCTCTTTGCCAGAAAATTCAGCATCGTTCAGGATGATAAAATAGTCAGGAAGATAACTTCGGCCGTTCTCAACGGCTGAAAGCGGAGGATATAAGTGAAGAAGCTTTACGAAGATTATATTTTTCTTGTGCGCACCGTGCTCGAAGGCGGCCGTGCGGATGATTTCAGCGGCGATTTTGAAAAGCTGCTGGAGCTTGCCCGCGAGCATAATATGACAAATATATTGTGGTACGCCCTGCGCAAAAACAGAAATGTCCCGACGAATATCGTCACGGAGCTTCAGGGCAGCCATAATATGCTCATGTTCAAGTGTGCCAATCAGAAGATGACGCGCGGCGAGCTCGAAAACCTGTTTTCGTCTGCGGGGATAAAGCATATCTTTCTCAAGGGCGCGGATGTCGCCCAGCTCTATCCGTCCGAGGATATGCGCGAGATGGCGGATATAGATGTCTACGCCGATCTCGACAGCCACGAGAAGATAAAAGAAGTTCTCACGCAGGCGGGGTACAGCTTCGAGGGACATAAGGGACACCACGATGTTTTCCACCGCGATCCGTTTATCTCGGTCGAGGTTCACGAATCCGTGCTCGACCATCAGCGCGAGACCGGGCTCGATACATACTTTGCGCCGCCGTGGCAGCTCACCGACGGCAACGGATTCGAATATCACTTCGACCCGAGCGACAATTATATTTTTCTTATGGGTCATCTTTTCGGTCATTTCCATCAGGGCGGAGTCGGCGTCAGATTCTTTGCCGATATGGCGCTCTATATGAAAAAATATAAGGACGAGCTCGATTGGGTGAAGATAAATTCCGTCTTCGAACGCTATAATTTGGACGAGGTTATGAATAATCTCAAGGCGCTCTCGCTCCATTGGTTCGGCGATGAGCCGGAGAGCGGACTGCTCGACGAGATGGGCGAATATGTCTTTGAGTCGGGGAGCTACGGCAAGGCAGCGAATATGGTGATGTACCTCGCGAATGAGGACGGCAGCAACACATTCTCCGCAGCGCTCAAGCGAAAGCTGTTTATCTCTTCGTCCGAGATGCGCCGCCGCAGCAGGATAGTTGACAAATTCCCTGTATTTTTGCCGATAGCCTATGCCGTCAGAGCGGTTAAAATAATATTCACTCAGTTTCGCGAGCTTCGTGCGTGGATGCGCGGAGTGAAGGATGCAGACGGCGAGGCTGTCAAAAATTATAAGGAAATGATGCGCCGTTTTGGTGTAAAGTAAGAAAAAGTAAAAATAACTTGATAAACCGTGTCGCTGTATGTATAATTATAATGTTGTATATCCACGACACCGAGAGGGGATTGCTTATGGAAAAACTTAAAACATTTGACGTTGACCTTAAACGCCTTTTCTTTGAAGTTCTCAAAAGACTCTGGCTGATATTGCTTGTCGGCATTGTCTGCGGTTCCGGCGTGTTCCTTTATGCCAAGTTCTTTATAACTCCGCAGTACAAGGCGACTGCAACTATTTATATTCAGAACTACACCGGCGAGAACGACGAAAAAATATATTCCTCCGACCTCAGCGCGTCCCAGAACCTGGTTACTACATATCAGGGACTGCTTACGAGCGACAATGTTCTCAACAGAGTCAAGGAAAAGCTCGGAGAGAACTACAATGTCGATGCCATACGCGCATCGTTCACCGCCGAGGCTGTTGAGGATACACCCATACTTAAAATATCCATCAACAACAACGACCCCGAAGAGGCGGCTAAGATAGTCAATGAGATAGCCAAAGTTGCCCCGGACGCCATAATGAATCTTGTTGAGGGAAGCTCGGTCAAGGTCGTCGACCTTGCGCGCGTGCCCGAAGGAATAGCATATCCCTCCTACAAGAAACTCACCCTTATCGGCTGTGTTATAGGCGCGGGACTCACTTTTGCAATAATCGTTCTGCTCGTTCTCTTCAATTCCTATATCGAGGACGAGGATGATATAGCCAAGCTCTTCGATGCTCCCGTCGTCGGCAAGATACCGAATTTCACTCTCTATGACGACAACGGCGAAAGAAAGAAAGGCTTCTTTTCGAAGAAAGGGGGCGCGTCTAAATGAAGCTTATAAGAAGAAAACATAAAGTCAGCGATCACCATTCTCCGTCCGAGCGTAAATATATCCTCGGCGACAACACCAGCTTCATCGTCGACGAAGCATACAACACCCTGCGAAGCAACATCATTTTCTCGATGCCCGGCAAGGGCTGCAAGGTCGTCGAATTCACAAGCTGCGGCATGAGCGACGGCAAGAGCATAAATGTGCTCAACACCGCGATAACCTTTGCCGAAACAAATGTAAAGGTCCTGCTTATAGACTGCGACCTGCGCCGCCCGAATATCAACAGGCTTCTTGCGCGCAAGTCGTCGCCCGGTCTTACAAATGTGCTTGTCAATGCCTGCACCCTCGAAGAGGCTATAGTCAGAATAGACGACTATAATCTCGATGTCATATTCTCGGGCTATCTTCCGCCCAACCCCAGCGAGCTTCTGAGTAGCGAGGCTCTTGCCGAGCTCATGGAGACGCTCAAAGAGAGATATGACTATATATTCATTGACACTCCGCCCGTTTCTGCGGTTATCGATGCGGCGGTCATCTCGAAGTATACCAACGGCGCTGTTATAGTCGTCCGCCCCGGCTCGACAAAGAAAGAGGAGCTCGTTAATGTTGTCAGCCAGCTTGAGTTTGCCGATGCTAAGATAGTCGGCTTTGTCCTCAACTGCGTCGATGATGAGCGCGGCGGATATTACTACCGCGGCAAGTATAAGTATAATTACACTTATGCCTATGTTCACGGAGCGGAGAACGCAAAAACCGCCAAGAATACCAAGAGCAGTTCTAAAAACGAGTCTCAGAAATCGAAATAAAGCTAAAAGAGCAGTCCTTGCGGGCTGCTCTTTTTATGTGTATTCTGCCGAAAATATATAAGACGGTGGAAATTGATTCCGTTGTATGGTAAGATAAAAACAGAAAATGCGTGTGTGCGCGAACGAAGGAGAATGTCCTATGAGCGAAAAGAAACGAAGTGCAAAAGAGTTCTTCATGGATAATAACAAGAAAAATCTGAAGATATTTATTGCCGTTGTCGTTGCGGTGTTGGTGCTTGCGGCTGTGATTATGGGCGTTTATATTTTTACAAAAGTCGGTCTTATCAATATAGATAAGGATGGAAAGGTAGACCAGGATTATACCCTCGCGCCCGAGGACGAGTTCGACGATATGTATGATGCGGCGGACACTTCCGGTCTCGACGCGCTCATAACGGCGTGGGCGAAGAACGGCGGCGCAAAATATTCGAGCAAGAATGTTATAAACGTCCTGCTTATCGGCGTTGACGATGCCGAGAGCAACACCGGCCGTTCGGATGCCCTTATCCTGCTCTCACTCAACAAGCGCACGAAGAAGATAACCCTCGTCTCTTTCCTGCGTGACAGCTATACATATATGAATATCCCCGACGCGGTGAGAAATCCCGAGCGCTGCTGCAAGCTCAACCATTCATATAGATGGGGCGGCTATCCCGTTCTTATCGAAACGCTCGAAAACGACTACAAGATAGAAATAGATCATTATATCAGCGTCGATTTCAAGAGCTTTCCGAAGCTTATCGATGCGCTCGGCGGCGTGACGCTGAAAATTGAGCCGTATGAGGCGGAGTATATCAACCGCACAACTACTCAGATAGATAAAATTCAGTCCGGCGATGCCGTGAAGCTCAACGGAGCGCAGGCGCTCGTATATACCCGCATCCGCCATGTCGATGCGGCGGGCGATCTCGGCAGAACCGCGAGACAGCGCACGATAATAACCGCACTCATAAAGAGCGCACAGGGCGCGTCCCTGGGTCAGCTCAACAACGCTATGGATATCGTCCTGCCGAATGTTCATACAAATTACGGCAGGGGAGAGATAATCTCGCTCCTGACTCAGGCGTTCGCCCAGAAGTGGATGAACTACGATATAGCGCAGATGGTCATGCCCTCGGAGGGCAACTATATCGCGGCGAAGCTCTATACTTATTACGGGCGTGTGGCGAGAATGCAGCTTGACACCTGGGTCATCGATTATCCCGTCGCCGCGCGCGAGCTCCAATTGGCGCTCTACGGCAAGACGAATATTAATATCGGCAGCGACCATGTCTCGGCGATAGATTTGTATAATCAGGGGCTCGTCCCGACCCTCGGCGGCTCGACTGCCTCCGGCACACGCGCGCAGAGCAGCCATACTTCGCCCGCGCAGACAAGTCAAATTGAAACTCAGCCGACCGAAGCTACGGCGGCACATGAGACTGCATCTCCTTCGGCAGAGCCCGCAACGGCGGCAGAACCTGAAGCGGAGAACGATTGAGGCACAATGCTATGACGAACAGCGGATTTTCTCAGCTTCTTGAACGCCACGAACGCGAGGATTATAATGTAACCCTGTCGGAAACTGCCATAAGACAAATGATATCCGAAGAATTCGAAGAGGCGGACAGCATAGTCTCCGTGGGTTTTGACAAGTCCATGCGCGAAACTCTTGGTACGGACGGGCAACTGTTCATCCCGACAAGAAAGTCCGACAAATTCCATATGCGAAAGCATACCGCCTGCCAGCAGCCATATTATCACGGACACTCGTTCTATGAATTTATCTATGTCCTGTCCGGCGAATGTACCCAGCACTTCAAAAATCCTGAGCGAAAATTGACGCTCAAAAAAGGTCAGGCGTGCCTTCTTCCTCCCGGGACGGTGCATTCTCTCGAAAAGAGCCGCAAGGGCGATAATATAATAAAAACCGTCATTCCGGCGGAGCTATTTGAAAAATGCGCCGATAATTTGAAAATCGGCAGTGAAATGACCGTGTTCGATAAAACTTCCGAACAGGTCAATTTCATCGTCATGCGCCTGCTCGGCGAATATTACGGCGGCGCGGACTATTCCGAACGCGCTGTTGAAAATTATCTTTCACTTCTATTTATTGAACTTCTGCGCGGCGAGCGCGATAGAGACGGGCATCTTGCAGATGAGCTGAATCACTATTTCGCCGAGAATATCGGCTTCGCGTCTCTTCGTGGCTTCGCGTCAACGCTCGGCTACAGCGAAAAATACGCCGGGCGCATGATAAAGGAACGCCTCGGAGCGAGCTTTTCGGAACTGCTGCTGTCCTACAAGCTGCAAAAAGCGGCTCAGCTCGTGGCGGACACCGATCTTCCGATAGGCGAAATCGCCCGCGAGGCTGGGTATAATAACCCGTCAGGATTATATAAGCAGTTCTTCGCATCTTACGGCATGACGCCGAACGCATACAGAAAAATGGCAGAATAAAGTTTCCCGGGGATAGAAAAAAGCGTCCCCGGGATATTTTATATTTCTGCGGAATTTGATAGAATTTATATTGAACAAACACGAAACGGAGCGGTGCTATGAATGTCGAAAGAGTGACCCCGAAATCCATTGATTCCCCAAAGGCGGCGGAATATGCGCTCGCCGTATGTGAAGAGGGACTCGGCAAAAGCGGCGTTAAAACAAAGAATCTCGGCGGCGGCTCGTTCGGCACGGCGGTTGGCGTGACCTTTGGCGACGGCAGTGAGGCGGTTGTCAAGTTCCTGCGCGCAGACGGAATGCTCGAAAAAGAGACGCACGATTTGCGGCTTTTGTCCGAAAACTGCGGCGTGCGTATGCCGAAAGTTCTATATTCCCGCAGTGCCGACGGCAGCATACCGCTCGACTGCTATGTTATGGACAAAATCGAGGGCAGCACGCTCTTTATGTCGTTCGGCAAGCTGCTTTATTCGAAGAGCGCAAAGCTGGACTTCGCCGATAAAGTGACCGACGCGCTCCACGGCATCCACGAGTGTCGGTGCGACAAATTCGGCGACACAATAAACCCGCAGTTCTCATCCTGGCTCGAATGCTACGAGCCGTTCATGAATGATGTCTATTCGGCTGCAAAACAGCTCTCGGAGAACGGACAGCTGTCATCTGAGATAGTCTCGACCATGAGCCGCGCGAGAGATAAATTCTCGGATATCTTCTCCCAGCCCGTCTCTGACGCCTGCCTTATCCACGGCGATTTGAATGTCGGCAACATAATGGTCGGCAAGGGGCTCCGGATAACGGGATTTATAGATCCGCTCAACTCCATGTATGCCGACCGCGAATATGATTTGTTCCAGTTCAATAACCTGACAGGAAAACGCTTCTTCCTCTGCGATACATATCTCAAAAAATACGGCGCGAGCGAAAAAGCGGAGCAGAAGCTTGCATTTTACGCCCTGTGGAACGAGGTCTATTGCTTTGTAAAGGCGGGTACGCTCATTCCGCTCATCATGAACCCGCTTGTCAAAAACATGAACGCCGTGCTCGGCAGGGGAGTATAATTATGGCTTCCGTATCGGCAAGAATAACAAGCGCATTGCTCAGCGCCGTGTTTCATTCCCGATTCATAAAAAACGAGAATATGAGCGCGAACGCGGGCGCGGCGGTAAAAAATAAAGTCAGCAGATATAAGCCGCCCAAAGATTATAATCTGACCCGAACTCCCTGCGGCGAATGTTTTGTCGAGAGTCTCATTCCCGAAAAGTCAGGAACGGACACCGTGATTTTTCACATTCACGGCGGGAGCTTCAAGGTGAAGCTTATCGATCTTTATCGCCGCCTCGCGCTGAAATACAGCCGCGCCGCAGGCGGAGCCGCCGTTTTCAGCGTCGATTACAGAACCATGCCCGAATATATCTTTCCCTCGCAGCTCGATGATGTCATGAGCGCGTGGGATATGCTGATGGCAAATGGCATAAAGCCCGAAAATGTTGCAGTCCTCGGGGACAGCAGCGGCGCAAATCTGGTGCTCGCCCTCGCGCAGAAGCTTCGGGATTCCGGCAGAGCGATGCCCAAAAAGCTCGCCTGTTTTTCGCTCTGGGGCGATATGACAGCCTGCGGCGAGTCATATGAGCGGAACTGCCACAGCGACCCATTTTACGGCATCGCGAAGAAAGAAAAATTCAAGGATCACGAAGCGTATTTCAGACGCCGCCCGAAATATGCCGGGGAGCACGATCTTCTCGACCCGTATCTCTCGGTGTCGTTTGCCGATTTTTCGGGCTTTCCGCCGACAGTCTTTTTCTGCGGAACGGCAGAGGTGGGGGAGAGCGACAGCGACACGGCTTTCGCCAATGCGCTCAGCGCAGGAGTCGATGCGAAGCTCTATAAATATGACGGTCTTTTCCATGATTTTCAGCTTCTTCCGTTCCTGCCGGAGAGCAAGGATGTGTTCTGCAAACTTGAATCTATACTAAAATAAAAAAACTGCCGAATCTTTTTACGGGTTCGGCAGTTTTGCTTATTCTTTTATGCAAGCTCTTTTGCGAGCGCGTCGAGCTGTGCTTTGTTCTCGTCGGTCATTGCGGAACGAATCGTGATCGTACCGATTTGCTCGATATCCTTGCTGCTTTCAAACATCTTCGCCATGTTCCTCGCGGCGGTCGGCGCCCATGAGCCGTTCTCGATGAACGCAACTGTGCGCTTCTGATATCCGCGCTCGGTCAGGTGATCGATGAAGTCGCGCATGAACGGGAATATGCTTCCGTTGTAGGTGGTCGTCGCGAGCACGAGCTTTCCGTAGCGGAACGCGTCCTCAACAGCCTCCGCCATGTCGCAGCGGGCAAGGTCGTTGACCGCGACCTTTGCGCAGCCATCAGCCCTGAGCTGCTCGGCAAGATACTCGACAGCCTTTTTCGTGTTGCCGTAGACAGAGGTGTAGGCGATGCAGACTCCCTCGCTCTCGACGCAGTAGGATGACCAGATGTCATAGAGATTCAGATAATATCCGAGATTCTCGCTGAGAACAGGTCCGTGGAGCGGGCATATGACTGCGATGTCGAGCTCGGCAGCTTTCTTGAGCAGCGTCTGAACGGATCCGCCGTATTTTCCGACGATGCCGAAATAGTATCTTCTTGCTTCGCACGCCCAGTCCTCGTCCGCGTCGAGCGCGCCGAACTTGCCGAAGCCGTCCGCTGAGAAGAATACCTTGTCCTTTGAGTCGTAAGTCATCATGACCTCCGGCCAGTGAACCATCGGCGCAAAGACGAAATTCAGTTCATGCCTGCCGAGCGAGAGCGTGTCGCCGTTTTTGACAGAAAGCGAATTTTTGATGAAATCCCCGCCGTAAAAGTTCTTTATCATCGTGAAAGTCTTGTCGTTGCCGACTATCACGGCGTCGGGATAAGCCGCGGAAAACTCCGCGATGCCCGCCGAGTGATCTGGCTCCATGTGTTGAACTATGAGATAATCGGGCTGCCTGCCGGCGAGCGCCGATTCGAGATTCTTGAGCCATTCGGCGGTGAAGTGCCTGTCCACCGTGTCCATGACGGCAACCTTTTCGTCGAGAATGACATATGAGTTATAAGCCATGCCGTTGGGCACTTCGTACTGACCCTCAAACAGGTCGATTTCGCGGTCGTTTACTCCGATATATTTGATATCTTCGGTGATGTTTGTCATACCGAGCCTCCTCACTTCGTTTTCAGTGTTATATTATAGCATATAAATGCCCGCGTTTCTATTGGAAAAACAACAAAACCGCAATTATTTTTGAGCCTATATTTGCTCTGTACACTTGAAAAAACTATATATGTAGAGTAAAATAATAGAATATAGTTCGCATCAAGACCGCATATACACGGAAAGGAAGGCACAGAATGAACGACGAGCTTTTACAGATACCCAAGCGAATTAAGGAACTGCGAGAGATCCTTGAAATATCGATAACTGAAATGGCGGAGAAGCTGAACATCTCCCATGATGAATATGAAAAATATGAGTCGGGCGAAAAAGATATCCCCGTCAGCGCGCTCTATGCCATAGCGGCGGCACTCGGCACGGACTGCACCGTGCTCATGACCGGCGAATCACCGAGAATGGACAGCTACACTATCGTCAGACGCGGCGACGGAGTTCGAGTTGACAGATATTCGGGCTACTATATCGAGAGCCTTGCTTTTAACTTCAAGAACCGCCAGATGGAGCCTATGCTCGTCACGCTCGAAGAGCAGGAGACCGAGCCTGCGCTCGTTATGCACTCCGGTCAGGAGTTCAACCTCGTCCTTGAGGGCAAGGTCAAGGTAACGGTCGGCAAGAATTCGTTCATCCTCAATGAGGGCGACGCTATCTACTTTGATCCGAACCTCCCGCACGGCCAGGCGGCGGTAGACGGAAGAACAAGATTCCTGACCGTTATCAACGAATAAAACTGCGATACTCCCCGAAAGGAAAAAGAAAAAATGGATGATATAATCAAGCGCTTCTGTCCCCGCTATGACTTTGACAGCTATGAGGATATGAAGCAGAATTTCAAAATAAATGTGCCCGATGATTTCAACTTCGGTTTCGATGTTGTTGATGCGTGGGCGGATATCGAGCCCGAGAAGCTCGCCCTCGTCTGGACGAACGATGCCGGCGATATGGCGCGCTACACTTTCAAAGACATAAAAGACAACAGCAACAGGGCTGTCAACTTCCTGCTCGAAAAGGGAATAAAGAAGGGCGACATAGTCATGCTCGTTTTGAAGCAGCGCCCCGAAGTTTGGTTTATCATAACCGCACTCCACAAGATCGGTGCGATAGTTATTCCCGCATCGTTCCAGCTGATGAAGAAGGACTATGTCTACCGCATCAACGCAGCTGGCGTCAAAATGCTCATAACCGTCGGCGACGACGATGTTGTTCAGCATGTCCGCGATTCTCTGCCCGAGTGCCCGAACCTCGAATATTATGTCACCGTCGGCGACAAGCCCGTTGACGGCGCAATAGATTACCGCTCCGTTATCGGCGGCTATTCGACCGAGTTCGAGCGCCCGACCGATCCCGAGAAGAGAACCGTTGTCACCGATACGGCTCTGCTCTATTTCTCCTCCGGCACGAGCGGAATGCCCAAGATGGTGCGCCACGATTTCTCATCTGCCCTCGGTCAGATAACGACCGCGAGATATTGGCAGTGCGTCAAGGAGAACAAGATACATATGACCCAGACCGACTCCGGCTGGGCGAAGTTCGCATGGGGCAAGATATACGGCCAGTGGATCTGCGGCGCGGCCGTCGGCGCATATGACACCGAGAAGTTCCACCCGATCGATATGATCGAGGCTATGGAGCGCATCCGCCCGAGCACCTTCTGCGCCCCCGCGACAATATACCGCTTCCTGATAAAAGAGGATCTTTCAAAATACGATTTCAGCTATATTGAGCACGCCTGCCTCGCGGGCGAGCCGCTCAACCCCGAGGTTTTCCATCAGATAGAGAGGCTGACGGGCATGAGGATATACGAGGGCTTCGGCCAGAGTGAATCCTCCGTCCTGCTCGCAAACTATCCGTGGGTCGAGATAAAGCCAGGTTCAATGGGCAAGCCCGCGCCCGGCTATGATATCGCTCTTCTCGACGAAAACGGCGAGGAGTGCGAGGACGGTATGGTCGGTTCCATCTGCATCCGAGTCGATCAGGGTCATCCGACCGGACTTTTCCGCGACTACTGGAAAGACGACGCCGCGATGGAGAAGAGCTTCAAGTTCGGCTATTATAACACCGGCGACACCGCATGGCGCGACGGCGACGGCTACTATTGGTTTGTTGGCAGAAACGACGATGTTATCAAGTGCTCCGGCTACCGCATCGGTCCGTTCGAGGTCGAGAGCGCGCTGATGGAGCATCCGTCCGTGCTCGAGTGCGCGGTCACCGCTCTGCCGCATCCCGACAGAGGACAGGTCGTCAAGGCGACTATCGTTCTCGCCAAGGGCTATGAGCCGAGCGACGAGCTTGTCAAAGAGATACAGAACCATGTCAAGCACGCGACCGCACCGTACAAATACCCCCGCGTTGTCGAGTTCGTCAGAGAGCTGCCCAAGACCAGCAGCGGCAAGATAATGAGAACCGCCATCCGCGCCGCAGATATGCAGAAGCTCCGGAACGAGGGCAAATAAAATATAGCATTAAAGCACAGCCCCGCCGGTCATCCGACGGGGCATTACGCTTGCGGCAAAAAACCTATCTGCGGTCATCGCGGATAGGTTTCACTTCTTTATACTGCTTGAAACGGACGCTGTTATTCAGCCTTTCTCGCTATTCCGAGCAATTTTGCCGCTTCGTTGAGGCAGGCTATGTCCTCGGGCTCCTGCCTGCCGTGAATGTCGGGCGCGACATTGACAACGAGCAGATTTTTCTGTCCGATGAGGTGGCGGTACTTTTCGTCGATGAACTCCGCGCCGACGAGCGGATCTTTCGTGTAGTCGTCGTCCCAGAACCAGTTGTCCATGTTGCGTATGCAGATTGTCGCTTCAAACGGAAGATAATAGCTCTCACCGTTGTGGGTGTATATCTTCGGGTCGTTTTCGCCCGTGAAATGCGGATCCCAGAGCCTGAAATCGCTCGGGAAATATCGCATCGGCATACCCTCTTTGTAGTTTTCGGGGCGGTAATAGTCGTTGTTTCCGACTGCACCGGGCTCGCCTATCGTGACGTTGACTGCCATGACACATCCCGGCTGAAGAGTGTGTACAAGATCATATATCTTCGCGAGATTCCACCTGTCCTCCGCGCTGCCGTCTTTTCCCCATGCGCCGTCGAGCCACAGCTCGCAGACCTCGCCGTATTTTCCGCCGAGCAGAGTGTTCAGATGTGAGCACATATATTCGGTATATTTTTCATCGTCTTCGTAGCATGGCTCGTGCCTGTCCCAAAGGGAATAATAAAGCCCGAGCTTCACTCCGTATTTTTTACAGGCTTTCGCGACTTCGGCAACAACATCCGTTGGGTTTTCAGTGTTGTTTACGCAGTATTCGGTAGTGTCGGTGTCAAAAAGGCAGAATCCGTCGTGGTGCTTCGTTATGAGAATGACATAGTTCATGCCCGCCTCATATGCGTGCCTGACCCAGCTGTCCGCGTCTATCGCGTCGGGCGCGTAGCTTTCAAGCGGCAGAGTGCCGTCTGACCACTCGGTGTTGTTGAATGTGTTGATGCCGAAATGGATGAACATTCCGTATTTGCGGGCTATCTGCGCTTTCTGCGCTGCATTCGGCTCGCGTGAGGGGATGAGCGTTATCATAATTTTTCTCCTTTGCGGTTCGTCGTCAGGGAAAGTATATCAGCCTCGCTGCGGTGATGTCAACGGGTAATATAAAAACGGCCGGAGCCAAAAACTCCGACCGATTTTTTATTTCAGATGAACCGTAAACTCTATCGTGTTATTGTCCGTAAGCTCGGCTTTTATCGAGCCTTTGTGCGCCTCGGCGATGCTCCGCGCTATCGAAAGCCCGATTCCGAAGCCGCCCGAACCCCGTGCCTTGTCCGCGCGGTAGAAGCGGTCAAACAGCTTCTTTGTATCCTCTGCGTCAATATTATCGCACCCGTTTGATGAGCGGATAACAACGCCCTTTCTGTCCTTTTCGAGCTTCAATGTTATCGGAGAGTCGGGTGATGCATATTTCATGGCGTTGTCGAGCAGTATTGAAACCAGCTGGCGCACCGCGTATTCGTCTCCGTTGTAATGTATGTCCGGCGCGATGTCCGTTATCAGTTCATGCCCAGCCGCCTCGGCCGACTCGTTAAATGAATCCGCCGTCTCGCTCACTGCCGCGCTGATGTCAAAATCGGCGAACTTCAGCGGAGTTTCCTCTTCGTCCATGCGCGAGAGCGTGACGAGCGAATTGACAAGCTCTTTGAGTTTTTCCGTCTGTGCCTGCGCCTTGTCTATCCATTTCTGCTGTCCGACCTCCATCTCGAGCACCTTAAGACTCGTTGCGATAACGGTTATCGGCGTTTTCAGCTCGTGGCTCGCGTCGGTTATGAATTGCTTCTGCCGCTCGGCGCTCTTGACCACCGGGTCTATAGCCTTGCGCGAGAAGAGCACGACTATAACATAAACAAGCGCAATGCTTATCGCCATGGCGGCTACGGAGAGAACGGCGAGCGTTATCATCGAGCGCACATCGCGGTAGCAGTCAAGAAAAATCGCCGTATATCTTCCGTCACCGTCGCTTGTTACATAGTATTTGTACCCCGATGTGTAGCCGAAGCCCTCGCCGTGCTTTAACGCTATCTGAACATATTCGTCCGTGTCGTCCTGGGTGACGGCGGCGATTTTCTCGAGATCCGCACGGACAAGCTGCTCGTCGGAGGTGAATCTCAGAACGAAATAGCGCGTTGAATACGCCGTCTCCTGCGTGAACTGTCCGTCCTGCTTCGGCTTTTTGTCGCCGTCCGGCGGCTTATCTCCGCGCGGCATCGGCGGCAGGGAGCCCTGATTCGACTGGATGACGCTTAGCATCTCATTGAGCTGGGAATTGACGGAGAGGAAATTTGCGAGATTGACTATTATACACAGCAACAGCAGCACCGATGTGACGGCGAGCATCGCGATGCGTATAAACTTTTTTCTGAGCTGTTTAATCATCGCTTTCCTCCAGAGCATAGCCGAGTCCGCGCACCGCACGAACAGTTATTTTCGAGCCTATCGAGCGCAGCTTTTTGCGCAGATTCGAGATGTGCACCCAAATGACATTTATTTCCGCGTCGCTGTCCCATCCCCAGACGCGCTCCATGATTTTGTCGGCGGAGAACACGACATTCGGCGAGCGCATGAACAGCTCCATCACCTGATATTCGCGCCCGCTAAGGCGCACCGAACGGCCGGAGCACGCGAGCAGACCGGTCGACGGATCGAGAGTCACATCGCCGAATTCAAGCGCGCTCGGGCGGTAGTTGTCGCTCCTGCGAAGCATCGCACGCACGCGGCAGATCAATTCATCAGGCTCAAACGGCTTCGGGAGATAGTCGTCCGCCCCGGCGTTGAAGCCGGTTATGCGGTCGTCCTTCATGCCCTTTGCCGTGAGCATCATGACGGGCGTTTTTATCCCCTCGGCACGAAGCCTGCGTAGCACGTCGATGCCGTTCATCTTCGGCATCATGACATCGAGGATTATCGCGTCATATTCGCTCGATGAAGCGTATTCATAGGCGTCCGCGCCGTCGTTTACGGCGTCTACGGAGAAGTGATTTTTTTGAAAGAATACCGTCAGAGCCTCCGCAAGGTCGAGCTCGTCTTCGGCTATAAGCAAACGCATAAATATCACCCGTGTTTATTATAGCGCACAATTTCGTACATTTCAAATATCAAAGCGCGTCGTCTGTGTTTACTCTGCCGCAGATTATGTTTAAGTTGCCGTTGCGGCAGCGGATGTCGTCAATAAAAGCCTTGGGCGGCTGAGCGGATTTGAGAACAATTCTGTATTGCAGCTCATAGAGCGTGCCCATGTTCGAGGTTCTGACCTTGACAAGCTCGTGCGACTTTGTATATTTCTCGAACAGGTCGTCAAAAAGCCCGTCATAGTCGAGATTTTCGGGTATGGTTATCTTGAGCACACGCTCGGAGTCGTGCTTGTTGCCGAAATTCACTGCCGCGAGCAGGAGCATGACCGCCGCTATGACAACGAAGAATACTGCCGCCAACACGACATAGCCCATGCCTGTCGCAAGACCTATCGCCATGGCGAGGAACACATAGCCTATTTCTCTTGCGCTGCCGGGAGCCGAGCGGAATCTGACAAGACTGAACGCGCCCGCGACCGCAACGCCCGCGCCGATGTTGCCGTTGACGAGCATAATGACAATTTGCACGATTGCCGGCAGAACGGCGAGAGCTACAGCGAAGCTCTGCGAGCAGCGGTTTTTGAACATGCTGACGAGTGCGGTGCCGATGCCGAGCACGAGCGACACCGCCGTGCATATCGCGAACACCGAAAGGGTTATCTCTGAACCTATTATTGAACTAAGCACTTAAACGCGCCTCCTTGTTTTCTTTGAGAATATTTTCACGGTAGCAGGTACCGTATTTTGAAAATGAAGTCGGGAAAATGAGATTTTCAGAGAGTACCCGGCTCAGCCACATCGGGCACACGCCGGGAATTTTTATCTCCATAAGTATCCGTCCGTCGTTCAGAAGCTGATGACCGAAGTCCCCGTCGCGCAGGTCAAGCTGCGTGGTGCGCCAGCGGATGTTTCTGTCGAATGTAACTCGCAGCCCCGCATCCTCCGTTCCCGCAAACGCCGTGCGGTCATAGGCGATGAATACCTTAGGCTCGGCTCTGTAAAACTGCTGAAACTGCTGAATCTCCCTGCCGACCTGACCCGCGCATGGGTCGGATATCAGCCCGTATAGGAACGGTTCAACAGAATACGCGGGCACGGTCATGCGCCGCTTGTAGACTATGCCGTCAAACTTTTTCTTGAGTTCAATGAACACATTCTGCTCGTCCTCGGGCGTCCCGTAACTGCGCACGCGGAGCTTCTCTTTATATAAAGGTTTGTCTATCGAAGCCCTTATCAGCCGCCAGTCGTCGGTGTCATAGTAGATGTTGCAGATGGTGTACTGTCCATAGTCATCGGCTTTCATGTGTTTTTGCAGCTCGCCGAGCACCGCGCCGTACTGTGCTTCATTTAAAAAGTATTTCTTTTCGTATCGCTCGAAGCTGTACTGGATTCCCTTTGCCATTGCTTGCGCCTCCTTTATGCTGCGATTATATACGGCGAACTTAAAGATAACCTAAAGATTTTCCTTTAGGTTACTTTTAGCTTGCGGCGGTAGAATACGGGCAGAAACCAAAAGGAGGTCTCGATATGAAAAGGACAAAAAGGCTTTTATCATTGTTACTCTGCACGTTCTTGATTGTAGGCACACTGTGCGCCTGCCGCAATAATAAAGACAGCGGCGGCACAACCGACAGCACGCAGACGGGCAGCAATGAGGCGGTTCAGGCGGTGCTCGATCAAAGCGTCGCGGAACCCGACCTCACAAACGCAACGAAAATCACGCTGTCCGATACCAATATAAATATAAGCGGCAGCGGAGCCGAGGAAAAGGACGGCACGGTGACAATAACTGAGGGCGGCACATATGTTTTCAGCGGCTCGCTCTCAAACGGCAGAATAGTTGTCAACGCGCCCGACAAAGAGGTGACGGTAGTCCTGAACGGAGCAAATATAACCTGCTCATACAGCAGTCCGCTCTATGTCTATAAAGCGTCTTCCGCAACCGTCTATCTTCTAAAGGACACCGAAAACAAGCTGACCGACGGCGAGAGCTATACTTATTCCGACAGCTATTCGTCATCAGAGGACGAAGAGCCGAACGCCTGCCTCTATTCGAAGTCCGATCTCATTATCGCGGGAGCGGGCAGCCTGACGGTGAACGCTAACTTCAACAACGGCATCACAAGCAAGGATACGCTTCGAATCGACTCCGCGTCGATAGCCGTAAACGCGAAGAACCACAGCATAAACGGCAAGGACTATCTGACTCTCAAGAACGCGAAAGTGTCCGTCACAAGCGGCGGCGACGCTCTGCGCTCGACAAATGACAGCGACGAAGCGCTCGGATATATAACCTCCGTCAACTCCGATTTGACCCTCGTCTCCGGCGAGGACGGCATGCAGGCTGAGACGGTCATGACGATAAGCGGCGGCAATATAAATATCAAATCGGGCGGCGGAAGCGGCGCGAAGATAAGCGGCGACGCGAGCGCAAAGGGCATAAAGGCGGGGAAGAGCATCGCTATTCTTGACGGCACATTCACTCTCGACTGCTGCGATGATGCACTTCATTCAAACGGCAGCGCCGAGATATCCGGCGGCACATTCACTATATCCACCGGCGACGATGGCGTACACGCAGACGAAGATTTAAAGATAAGCGGCGGCACGATAAATATTTCAAAGAGCTACGAGGGACTTGAGGGCGCGACTATAGATATATCGGGCGGCAAGATAACAATAACCGCGAGCGACGACGGAATAAACGCCGCAGGCGGAAACGATGAGAGCGGCTTCGGCGGCGGTATGGCGAGAGACACTTTTGGCAGCTCATCTTCTTACTATATCAACATCTCCGGCGGCACGATAAACATTGACGCATCGGGCGACGGCATCGACTCGAACGGAAATCTTACCGTCTCCGGCGGCGAGATATATGTCAGCGGACCGATAAGCGGCGGCGATTCTGCGCTCGACTATGACGGCACGGCGGCGATAACCGGCGGCATCGTGATAGCGGCGGGCTCGAACGGCATGGCGCAGAACTTCGGCGACAGCTCGACTCAGGGCAGCATAATGCTTACTTATCAGTCGTTTGCAGGCGGCAAGATAAGCGTCGCGGATTCGAGCGGCAATGTGCTCGCCGAATATACGCCGAGCAAGAACTACAGCTGCGTTGTCGTCAGCTGCCCGGGACTGACAAAGGGCGGCACATATACCGTGACCGCCTGCGGTCAGAGCCAGTCGGTGACGCTTGAAAGTATAATTTACGGCAGCGGCTCAATGGGCGGCGGACAGGGCGGACAACCCGGCGGCACACCGCCCGACGGCGACCCCGGTCAGCAGGGCGGCGGTGACTCAGGCAACAAACCGACGCCGCCCGACGGCGGCTCCGGTCAGCAGGGCGGCAGCAGACCCACGCCGCCTGACGGCGACCCGCGCCAAAATAATTCCGCGCAGAGCGGACAGAAGTCAAACTCCCAAAGCGCAAATCAGAACACCCAAACAGCATAACAAAACCCTCCCGTGCACGCATGGGAGGGTAATTTCTATGGACTTTCAATGGGGCTATTGCAGCTTTTTAACAGAAGAGTTGTTTTTTGCGTGTCCGTCAGCATCACGCTTCGCTGACCCTCGCCGCTATAAACATCACCAATATCAAAATAACCATAACACATATTATAAAGCCAAACGAGCAGGCAAAAAGCCCGCATATCCACAATGTCGGATATGTTTTTCTGCTTTTTCGCGTGATAAAGGAAATAATCACGCCGACAAATGAGAGTATCGGTCCCGCAATTATAACATCGATATATTTTGGCGCGTGATTTGCGCTGTAAAAATAAAGCGCAAACGAAAATAATGAGAGTGCGCCGAGTATGAGCGGCGCTGCAATAAATATTTTGTTTTCAGATATTTTATTCTTCATTGCCTGTCCCTGCGCTATCTTTACAAACAACAGCCGCAGCAAACTGCTGCGGCCGCTCGTTTTTTCAGAACCGCTTTAATATACGGCTCATTTGTTTTTTTCACATCTTCTCAAACCGCTCAACATCTGTCACGAACAGAGTTGCGCCGCCGACCTTGACTTTCTTGTCCTCAGCCTGCTCGGTGCGTGTCTTGCAGTTGCTGTTTATCAGCTCGACCGCATTGGCGAGCTTGTCGTCGTCAACGCCGATGAGCAGGGTCATGTTGCTGCTGCGCAGAAATCCGCCGGAGGTCGGGATCTTCGTGAATGAATATCCCGCTTCCCTGAGTGCGTCGCAGACGGGGTTGAGGTCTTTTTTGCCGATAACCGCTGTTATAAGTTTCATATCAAAAGCTCCTTTCGGGGATACTGTTTATGCCTTGAGCAGTTCGCAGAGGAAGCGTGTGCTGTCCTCCATGTCTTTTATCGAGATGTTCTCTGCCGTCGTGTGAACGTCGCGCATACCCGTGCCGATGTTGACAACGGCGATGTCGTGCAGCGCAATGTTTGAAGCGTCGCAGCCGCCGAGCGTCTTGGAGAGATACGGGCGGATGCCCGCCGCCTCGTATGCCACAAAAATATCCTTTATAAACTGCGACTCGGGGTCAACAGTGAACGCGCCGGAGTGGCGTTCGCTGTCATATTCAAATGTGGTTCCGAACTTCTCGCATGCCTCTTTCATGACCGCGAGCGCATCGGCGATGTGCTTCTGAACCGTGTCCTCGTCATATGAGCGGAACTCCATGTCAAACGACGCTTTGTCCGCGACAATATTTGTTGCGCCCTCGGAGATGAAGTTGCTGATATTCTGCACGCTTATCTCGTCAACATGACCCACGGGAATATTTGCGACCGCATATGCGGCTGCCTTGAGGGCATGGATGCCGTTCTCGGGGCAGATGCCGGCGTGCGCCGTTTTGCCGAAAAATCTGAATGACATGACTATATTTGCCGCGGCGGAGTTGACTATCTCGCCGATGTCCTCGCCGTCGAGCACAAGAGCCGTCTTGCTCTTTATCTTGCTGTAGTCCGCATAGCGCGAGCCGAGCATGCCGACCTCTTCCGAGAGGGAGAACAGGACTTCGACGGGTCTGTTCTTTTCGCCGTTTTCCTTGAGCCTTGTGACAGCCTCGATTATCTCCGCTATGCCGGACTTGTCGTCCGAGCCGAGGATCGTCGTGCCGTCAGAATATATAACTCCGTCGCGCTCAACGGGCTTGACTGCCGCGCCGGGAGTGACAGTGTCTGTGTGGCAGGAGAGCAGCACGCTCTCGCCCTCGCCGGGGAGATAGCCGTATATATTGAATCCGTCCGAGCCGCACTTCTTGCCGGCCTCTTCGTCGCGCTCAACCTCGAATCCCGCTTCGATAAGCGCCTTTTCGAGTTCTATGCAGAATGTGCGCTCGTGACCCGTTTCGCTGCCTGTTGAAACAAGGTCGCAGAATGTTTTAACAAGTCTCTGTGTGCTCATGTTTTCCTCCGTATCTTCGCGTTTTGCCTTGACAAAAAGCGTATATATGATAATATTTTAGTGTTGCACCCGATAGGTACAA
>DKDF01000113.1:0-42354 GCA_002451755.1 Ruminococcaceae bacterium UBA6855 | reverse complement strand
ACAAACCGCCCGATAAACGGCTGATTTCCCGTCATTTTGCACCCTCAAGGCTTGAAATACGCCCGTATATCCTGCGCCTTGTCGGGCGCATCTGGCGAAAAATCAGCTCGTTTTCGGGTGCACAGCAGTTTTGAAACAAAGAATTCTGCTTTCGAGAACGCAGGCGAAACGGATAGGATTGTTTCAAAACCGATTTGTCCCTATCGGGTACAACACTATTGAAAGACAATCTTTAAATGTCTTTTGTTCAACTAAATAATACCACAGTTTTGCCGGGTTTACAACCTCGCAGAAGTGGATTTTTGTTTTTAAACCGAAAGGACTGATATTCATGGGATCGATATTCAAACTGACTGCCCTCGCAGGCGTCGCCGCGGGAGCATATGCGGCGGTCAAGAAGTTTGCGCCGAACATTCTGCCCGATAAAAACGAGGCGGAGGATATGGCGAAAAACGCGATCAACAGCGTCAAGCTCACTTTCCCGACCGATGAAAAATATTCAAACGGTACGGCTCTGACCCCGCCGATGGGCTGGTCGAGCTGGAACACTTTCAGAAACAGAATTGACGAGAAGCTCATTCTCGAAACGGCTGAAGCCATGAAGGCGAGCGGACTCGCTGACGCTGGATATCAGTATGTCAATCTCGACGACTGCTGGCAGTCCTCCATGCGCGACGAAAACGGCAGACTCCAGGGCGATTTTGCAAACTTCCCGAGCGGCATACCCGCGCTTGTGAGGAGCATAAACGAACTCGGACTCAAGCTCGGCATATATTCCTCCAACGGGTCGCTTACCTGCGAGGATCTGCCCGCGAGCCTCGGCAATGAGGCTATAGATGCGGACACGTTTGCCGAGTGGGGAGTCGAATATTTCAAATATGACTTCTGCCACAATGTGCCTATCCCGATGCGTGCGCCATATATTGAATATATCTGTGTCTCCAATGCCGACGGTTCGTTCGAGACTACCGTCCCCGCAGACGATGCGGCACTCTTCGGCGACGCGAAGATAATGGAGGACGAGCGCCTTGATTCCGGCAGATATATCTCCGGTCTCTCCGCCCACAGAGGCTCGGCGGTGTTCACAGTCGAAGTCCCGGAGGCGGGCGAATATTCACTCACCCTCGGAATCAGAAAGAAGAGCAACAGCTTCAAATATCTCGAAGTTACCGTCAACGGCGACGATAAGTATACCACCACCGTCCCGCCGACCAAGGGCTTCACTGCCGATGGCAGACACCAGGTAAAAATAACGCTCGAAGCTGGTTCGAATACAATCGAGCTTGAAAACCCCGTTGCTTCGAGACAGGACAGCGCGGCTATCCAGTATGCGAAGATGGGCAGAGAACTCATGCGCGCAACCGCCGAATATGCCGACAGAAACGGCACAGAGGAGCGCCCGATAGTCTATTCCATCTGCGAGTGGGGCAGAAATCTCCCGTGGCGCTGGGGCGCGGCGGCAGGCAACCTTTGGCGCACAACGCCCGATATCCAGGCGAACTGGAAGTCGGTTCTCGGCATATACGAAGTCAATGTCAATCTCTTCAAGTATTCCGGCAAGGGCAACTGGAACGACCCGGATATGCTCGAGGTCGGTAACGGCGACTTGACTGCCGAAGAGAACCGCAGCCATTTCACCCTCTGGTGCTTCATGGCGGCTCCGCTCATTCTCGGCAACGATGTGCGTGAATTTATCCGCGAGGACGGCACCGCCGACACGGAGAATGAGACACTGAAAATACTCACCGACAGGGATATGATTGCTATCGATCAGGATTCGCTCGGCGAGCAGTGCAGGAGAATAAAGACGACTATTATAGCCGATACGCTCATAAAGCCGCTTGAAAACGGCGATGTCGCGGTCTGCTTCTTCAACAAGGGCAGCGACATAAGATATTTCGAGCACCGCATGGACGATATCGTCTGCCGCTCGTATATCACCACTCCGCTCGCGCAGGAATATGAAGTATATGACCTGTGGACAAAGGAGACTTCCGTCATCAACACAACGCTCAGCGCATTTGTTGAGCCCCACGGCGTCAAGGCGTTCAGAATAAGAGCAATAGCGGAGTAAAACTATGAATGATTTTATCGGCAAAAATTATACCGTCCCTCAGATTGATCTGAGCGTAAAGCCGGAGAATACAGCGGAAAAATACGATTATCTCTATGATCAGACCGTGGTCGATGACAGCGAAAGCTATCTCGGCCACCCCGACTCCGTCCTGCTCAAAAACGGCGATATTCTTACTGTATATCCCCACGGTCACGGCAAGGGCGCTGTTCTCAATAAAATAAGCGCGGACGGCGGGCGCAGCTACACAAAAAATATAGCCTCTCCGCCCGAGTCGTGGAAAAAATCGCTCGAGACACCGACTGTCTACCGCCTCGAATTTTCGGACGGCACGCCGGATAAATTGATTCTCATTTCCGCCAACTCCAAGTGGCCCGGAATGGACACCCCCGGCGGCTTCAACTGCTCCGTCTCATGCGACGAGGGCGAAACATGGAGCGAGTTTGAGACATTTTATTCGCGAGCCGACGGCTATGAGCTTATCCCGATAGTCGCCATGGCTTCGCTGACAAGGCTCAAGGAGAACGGCAATTTTGTCGATAAATGGATGGGCTTCTTCCATGACAGCAATTTCTATAACTACAAAACCATTCTCAGCTTTACTCCCGATGGGCGCGTGCAGTGGAGCGAGCCGGAGAAATATTTTGCCGCCCACAGAGATATAGAACTGCGTTCGAATATGTGCGAGGTCGAAGTCATACGCAGCGACAGGGGAGCGGGCGACGAGCTCTGCCTCATCTCGCGCTCGAACACGAAGAAAGAAAATTCGCTTATCTCATTTTCGCGCGACGAGGGCAAAACATGGTCAGAACCCGTACACGCCCCTGCGGCTCTCAACGGCGAGCGCCACAAGGCGGATTATCTGAAAGACGGCAGGCTGTTCATAACCTTCCGCTCGATAGAACGCGACCCGGAAAAAGTGAGGCTTCATTCCGATAACGGCGACTGGTACAGCGAGGGCTGGATAGCGTGGATAGGCAGCTACGACGACCTGAAAAACGGCACCGAGGGCGACTATCGAATCAAGATAGCCCACACTTATCTCGATGGTCAGCCCGAGCCTGAAATCGAAGCGAACGCCGACACCGCCTATTGCGGCAATGTCGTGCTTCCCGACGGCACGGCGGTCACCTCGTCCTACGGCCGCTTCGGCGAGAAAAACGCGGACGGCAGCGACAAGACATATATAATCTCCAAGCGCATCAACCCGCGCGACACGGACGAACTCGCAAAATAATAGCAAAAGGCATCCGAGCAAAATTTCGGATGCCTTTTAAATTACAGCATTACTTTTTCTTCAATGAACTTCGCTATCTTTTCGGGGCTCTCTTTCATCCCGTTCTGTACCCACGCGCGCAAAACGGCAAGCCCGCCGTAGGCGGCGAAAGTATATATCATGTCCATGTCCTCGTCGGCGCAGGCTCTGCACTCTTTCCAAAGCGTGATATATCTCCCGCGCACGAGCTCGACAATATGCTCGGCGAACCCCGGGTCGGCGTTCCTGCCGAAGATTATCTCGCATGAATCTCTGTTCTGCGCTATGCATCGGCAGACTGTTTTTATCATATCACCGAGCGGGTCGTCGTTTGAAAATTCCGTCACTGTGTTGACTATATTTCCGATAAATCCGCGCTTTATCTCGTCCGCAAGATCATAGATGTTTTCGTAGTGGGCATAAAATGTGGCGCGGTTTATGTGCGCCTTTTCGCACAGCTCCTTGACCGTTATCGCGGCAAGGGGCTTTTCTTTTATCAGTTCGAGAAAACTTTCGGTTATCATCTTTTTTGTCACGGTCACTCTGTGGTCGTTTTTCATTTCTACACCCGCGATAATCAACAGATTGATTAGAATTGTCGATTATCTTTCCTCTTTGCGTTTTTTATCGGTTGAATTTCTCTGTCCAATTTAAGTATAATGAAATCAGACGAAAAATCAACACCGTGTTTAAAAAATCTATTGCGTGTCGGGAGGAAAACTATGGACAAAATATTGACCGAGGGTATGCGCTTTCGCGACGGCGAGGGCAGGATACGCCTCTTCAACGGCATGAATATCGACGACAAACTGCTCGGACAGCGCCGCTTCCGCTATGACCTCGACGAGGACTTTTTCAAAAAATACGCGGCGCACGGGTTCAATATCATCCGCCTTGCAGTCACCTGGGCGAATCTCGAACCCTCGCCCGGATGCTATAACGAGAGCTATCTCGAGTCGATAGACGGCATATTCAGCCTCGCCGAAAAATACGGCGTGTATATTTTAATAGATATGCATCAGGATTTGTTCTCGGGCTATGGCGGAGTCGGCGCGGGCGACGGCGCGCCGGAATGGGCGTCGCTGACCGACGGAAACACGCCGAAAGAGCACAAATTTGTCTGGATAGAGGGCTATCTCTGGGGCAAATGGGTTCACAGCGCGTTTGACCATTTCTGGAAGAACGACAAGGTCTGCGGCAGGGGATTGCAGGATAGATTTGCGGATTTGTGGCAGATGCTCGCCCGCGGTTACGGCGACAGCCCAGCGCTCTTCGGCTTCGATCTCTTCAACGAGCCTTTCCCCGGCTCGGAGAGCAAGAGAATGTTTATATCCCTCGTGCGCTGCGCACTCAAGGAGATCATGACGAGCAAAAAAATTGACCGCAGGCTTATCGCAAAATCGCTTATCAAAAAGGATATGCCGACCCTGCTTGACTGCGTCGGCGGAAATGTCGTGCGCGATATCATGAGCAATATAGACGCTCTCGTGCGCGAATTCGATTTGAAAAAGTATTCGCCGTTCCTCAATAAAATCACCGCCGCTATCCGCGAGATAACGCCGAACGGAATAATAATGATTGAACAGAGCTTCCTGTGCAACGGCGGCGTCAGCCAGTCCGTGCCGCCGATAACCGTAAACGGCGAGCGCGAGCCGCTCCAGTGCTACGGCCCCCATTCTTATGATATGACGGTTGACACCCCGCTCTATAAATACGCGAACGCGGACAGAGTCAAAGCTTTCTTCGGCGAGATGGCGAACACGCAGAGGCGCCTCGATGTGCCCGTGATAGTCGGCGAGTGGGGCGGATGCAGCGACAATAAAGATACTTCGTGGTTCCCGCACGCTTTTGAACTGCTCGATTTCTTCGACGATATGGGCTGGGGTCAGCTCTATTGGGACTATCACGGCGACGATCTCGATTCGCCCTTGATGCTCATGCTCAGCCGCACTTATCCTGTCGCGCTCGCGGGCAAGCCTGTTTCAATGCATACCGACCGCGAAAACGGAACGTTTAATTTGAAATACCGCTCGGATGCCCCGGGCGAGAGCATAATCTATGTTCATACCCAAGCGGATATCTCCTGCGACGGCGAAGTGTCGGTCGTAGCCGAATACGACGGCGGAGCGAAGCTTTTGAGCGTCAGAACTGAGGCAGGCGAACATTCCGTTGAAATCAGGTGGAAAAAGCGATGAAGATGAAATTTTGGGATAATCCCCGCCTTGACAGCAGGATAACTACGCGCAATGTATCAAACACCGAAAAGTGGCTCGGCTATCTCTTCGCGCCGCTCGGTCCGTTTATTTTCAACGCCATCGTCTCGACCTATCTCAATGTCTATTATACCGATCTGCTCGGCGCGACGGCGTGGTGGAACGGCGCGTTTCTGATAATCTTCCCGATAGTGTCAAAAATCATAGACGCAGTCACGAATGTCCTCATGGGAATCTTAATCGACCGCACAAAGACGCGCCAGGGGAAGCTGCGCCCGTATATTCTCATGTCCGCGCCCCTGCTCATGATATCGGGGCTTATGCTCTTTCTGATTCCCGATATGAGCGCCAACGCGCAGATGATATGGATAATGTTCTCGTATAATTTCTATTGCGCCGTGGCGTATACGATGTTCTTTATCAGCAGCAATCTCCTGGTGCCCAATGCGTCGAGAAACACCCTCCAGCGCACTCAGCTGAGCGTGTTCAACAATATATCAAATATAGCGGGATCGGGAATAATCGTCGCGCTGATTTCCCCGATGGCTATAATGCCGCTCATCGGCGTTGACAAAATAAAATGGATGCTCGTCATGAGCATCTTCGCCGCACTCACTCTGCCGTCTACAGTGCTCTATTATTTCTTCACAAAAGAGCGCGTCAGCGAAGAGGACGAGGGAATAGAGGAGAAAAAAGTCTCGGTCGCTCAGCAGATAAAAGCCATGGTGACGGAGAAATATTGGGTGCTGATAATGAGCTTTTATCTCATCTATAATCTCTGCTATATGCTCAAGAACATATCCTTGCCGTATTACTGCAACTGGGTGCTCGGCACTTACAGCGACGGCATAACCCAGACAATGGTATCCGCGCTCGGCGGTCTGCCGATGGGTATAGGTATGCTTATTATCTGGCCGCTTGCAAAGAAGTTCGGCAAGAAAAACATAACCGCCGTCGGACTCGTGATATATTCGATAGGCTCGTTTATCTGCTTTGTTTCGCCGAAAAATATGATAGTGGTGCTCATCGGTCAGTTTATAAAAAACATGGGCGGCGTGCCGATATCGTATATATTCCTCTCCCTGCTCGCCGATATTCTTGACACGATAGAGTATAAGCGCGGCTTCAGGGTCGACGGACTGTCCGGCTCGGTCTATGCTGTGCTTGCTACTGTCTGCTTCGGCATTTCGAGCGGCGTGTTCAACTGGGTGCTCGCAAAGACAGGCTACGCCGCGCCCGTCGAAGTCAGCGCGGGAGTGTATAATGTTCAAAACGAGCTGTGCCAGCGCGCTATAACATGGTGCTTTGTCGGAGTCGAGGCGGTCGCGGGTATAATCCTCGCCGTCATGGTCGCGTGCATAACCGTCGAAAAGGGGCTCGGAAAAGTCACCGCCGGACTCATGGAGCGCAAAAAGGCGCAGGCAGAGGCGGCGGGCATAGAGTGGATAGACCCGGTCGAAGCCGCGAAGCGCGAGGAAGAGGAGGCAAAGGCTGCGGCTGAGGAAGAACGGATAAGAAAGCTCAGAGAAAAATGCCAGAGAAAAGGGCTCGATTTTGAGCGCGAAAACGCCCGATATCTGAAACGGCACAGAAAGTGACCGCGGATATCGAGGTTGAAATCCCGTCTTCCATATGTTACAATAAATTCAATAATTTACCGGAGGTGGACGCTGTGAGCAGATCGAAAAACGAAATTCTGCTTGCGGCGTCCGCATTCATTTTGCTCGCCGCCGCAATATCTGCGGCATTCGCCCTGCGGTTCTCTCCGGGCCGCGCCGGGAGTATAATTCAATATACTTCTTCGCACGGCAGCGGGATAGACATAAACTCCGCCGACGAAGAAGAGCTGACCGCGCTCGACGGCATCGGAGAAAAGAAAGCCGAAAATATTATTGGCTACCGCGAGGAGCACGGAGAGTTTATCTATCCGTGGGAGATAACGAATGTCGACGGGATAGGCGAAAAGACCTACGGCAAAATCAAAAACGATATCTGCGCCGAATGACGCAGAAGAAACGGGAGGAACGGATATGACAGGCATCTATAAAAAGTTCAAGAGCGGAACGGATATCCGCGGAATAGGCATCGGAAACGGCGACGAGCCGCTCTATATGAGTGACGGGTTTATCTCAAAGGCGAGCGCGGCGTTTGCGGATTTTCTCAGCGAAAAGACAGGCAAGGCGGCGGATAAGCTCACCGTTGCCATCGGTCACGACCCGCGCCTTTCGGCCGGGCGTATAAGTGCGGCGGTTGTCAGGGGACTCGCTTTGCGCGGGGTCAATATAATTGACTGTTCGCTCAGCTCCACTCCCGCCATGTTCATGGCTGTGCTCGATCTGCCCTGCGACGGCTCCGTTCAGATGACTGCGAGCCACCACCCGGGTGACAGGAACGGACTCAAATTTTTCACCGTCGACGGCGGACTCGATTCGCCCGATATCGCTTACATACTTGAAAAAGCCGAGAATATTGAACTTGGCGATGCTCCTGCCAAAATAACCGCATGCGACCATATGAAGCAGTACGCCGCGCACCTGCGCTCGCTTATCTGCAAAGGCATCGGCGCGGACGAATCCGACAAACCGCTTGCGGGAATGAGAATAATGGTAGACGCCGGAAACGGCGCGGGCGGTTTCTACGCTTCCGAAGTCCTCGCTCCTCTGGGTGCCGATGTCTCGCCGAGTATGAATCTCGAGCCGGACGGCAACTTCCCCGTATATGTGCCGAACCCCGAGTCTTCCGTGATGATAGACAGCGCCGCCGAGCGGGTTAAGCAGACGAAAGCCGACTTCGGCATTGTTTTCGACACCGATGTTGACAGAGCGGGCTGCATTCTCTCGGACGGAAGAGAACTCAACCGCAACCGCCTTGTCGCCATGATATCGGCTGTTATACTTGAAAACGAGCCGGGCGCGGTTATAGTTACCGACTCCGTAACCTCCGCAGGACTTACGAAGTTCATCGAGGCGCACGGCGGCAAGCATATCAGATTCAAGCGCGGCTATAAGAATGTTATCAACAAGCAAATAGAACTCAATAAAGAGGGCATCGACTGCCCGCTTGCGATAGAGACCTCCGGCCATGCCGCGTTCAGGGAGAACTATTATCTCGACGACGGCGCGTACCTTGTCACGAAGCTGATTATAAAAGCGGCTCTGCTCAAAAAGAGCGGCGGCAGCCTTGAGAGCTTTATCTCAGACCTCGAAGAGCCGGCGGAGGAGCTTGAACGCAGGTTCAAGATAGACCTCGAAGATTTCAAGTCCTACGGCGAAAAAGTCATAGCCGACCTGAAAGCTCTCGCCGAAGAGCGCGACGGCTGGCAGGCGGAGAAGATAAACTACGAGGGCATCAGAATAAACACCGATAAAGATAACGGCGACGGATGGTTCCTGCTGCGCATGAGCGTGCATGATCCGATTCTCGTTCTGAATCTTGAAAG
Organism: Ruminococcaceae bacterium UBA6855; assembly: GCA_002451755.1. GTDB lineage: Bacteria > Bacillota > Clostridia > Oscillospirales > Acutalibacteraceae > CAG-177. Next base: position 33,373 of record DKDF01000113.1, on the reverse strand, counting down.
CAACACAGAGGGCGGCACGGAAAAGGTGCTTGCCGATGTGACTGGATTTTTGAAAGAATACGACAAGCTGAACTGATGCAGAAGGCGTGCAAAGCCCAAAAAGGCGGCGCACGCCGCTTTTTATACTTTTGCGTTCTTGACTGAAACGCTCGGTGTATGATAATATTATCAAAAGACTTTCATTTCCCGGGAGGGTCATTATGGCAAAAAATACAGAGAAAGAATTTTGGCAGGATATAGATGTGTATTCCGTCAACACGGAGCCGCGAAGCGCGGCGGGCTTTCCGCGCGATGAGGCGTGGGAGAAAAAGACCGTCAGCCTCAACGGCGTCTGGAAATTCCATTATTGCGAGAGCGTCAATGATATTATCGAGGGCTACTATGCTCCCGATTTTGACTTAAGCTCGTTCGACGATCTCGAAGTCCCGTCCGAGTGGCAGATAAAGGGTTACGACACCCCGATATATACCAATATCAATTATCCCAAGGCAATCTCCACCACGAAGATTCCCTACATAAAGCCGGAGCTCAACTCCTGCGGGCTCTATGTACGCGAGTTTGAGGTTGTCGAGACCGAGGATAATATATTCATTCATTTCGGCGGCATCAATTCGAGCGGCGAAGTGTTTGTCAACGGAAAATTTGTCGGCTATTCTCAGGATACATTTGACGAGTGCGAGTACGATATAACGGACTTTGTTCATCCGGGCATCAACCGCCTCGCAGTCACCGTGCGCCGCTACTGCACGGGCAGCTATCTTGAGGATCAGGATATGTGGCGCCTCTCCGGAATTTTCCGCGATGTGACGCTCGTCTATGAGCCGAAAGTTTTTATAGAAGATATGTATATGCGCAGCGAGATGGCGGAGGATTTCAAATCCGCCGTGTTCAAGCTCGACTGCGTTGTCAAGGCGCGCCGCGCTCAGTTTGACGGCGGCAAGCTCAAAGCTGAGATTCTTCGCGCCGACGGCGCAGGATTTGCGTCTGCCGAGGCGGATGTAAAACCCCTCGCGGACGGCGAATATTGCGATATTTCTTTTGAAATACCCGTCAGCAACTTCGAACTCTGGAGCCATGAGGATCCGTATCTCTACACCGTCCATGTAACTCTTTCCGGCGGCGAATACACCGACCGCAGGGAGCATAAATTCGGTTTTAGAGAAGTGAAGATAACGCCCTATGACCGCAAGACCGGCAGAGGTCCGTTCATTCTGCACGGTGTTCCGCTCAAAATCTGCGGCGTCAACCGCCACGATTTCCACCCGGACTATGGCCACGCCGTGCCCGAGAGCATAATCAGAAGTGACCTCGAGCTGCTCAAGAACAGCAACATAACCAATGTGCGCACCTGCCACTATCCGAATTCGCGCCGCTTCTATGAGCTGTGCGACGAGATAGGCATACTTGTCATGAGCGAGAACAATCTCGAGACCCACGGCCTCGCAACGCGTGTTCCGCGCAGCAATCCGCAGTGGACAGCCGAGTGCTGCTACCGCGTGCGCAATATGGTCAACAGCTATAAGAACCATTCCTGCATTCTCTTCTGGTCGCTCGGCAACGAGTCCGGCAACGGCAACGCATTCGCCGAGATGAAGAAAGAGATTTTGAAGATAGACAAGACCCGCCCGGTTCACTATGAGCCCGACGCGAAGCTCAAAACGAGCGATTTGTTCAGCGAGATGTACACCGTGCAGACTGCGATGAAGGAGATAGGCGAGAACAAGCCGCATATCCACAGCCGTGCGCTCTGGAATCTCGGTCTCGGCTATCATCTCAAGCCCTCGGATTATATCGACAAACCGTTCATCGAGTGCGAATATTCCCACGCCATGGGCAACAGCATGGGCAACTTCGCCGATTACTGGGAGGATTTCAAGAAATATGACCGTCTCGCGGGCGGATATATCTGGGATTTTGCCGACCAGGCAATAAGAACAAAGACAGCGGACGGCAAGAATAAGTGGAACTACGGCGGCGACTTCGGCGACAAGCCGAATGATTCGAACTTCGCATTCAACGGTGTTTTCCGCGGCGACCGCACGCCCAACCCGCACTACTACGAAGTCGTCAAATGCTATCAGCAGGTCGATTTCTCGCTCAGCCACGGCAGAATAGCTATCCTCAACCGCTTTATGTTCACCTCACTCGAGAATTTCAAGCTTCGCCTTGAACTGCGCGAGCAGGGCAGGCTTATCGAATCCGCCGAGCTCGACCTTCCCGACAAGGGCTACCTCGAAAAGGCTTATATTGATATCCCGTTCGATATCAGAACCGAAAACGAGCGCACGCTCGACTGCGAGCTGATCCTGCGCCGCGATATGATGCACCTCGAAGCGGGTCACACCATGGCACGCGAGCAGTTTGTTCTCGGCAAGTATAACTATTCTTCGTCTGCTCCGAAAGCGGACGGCAAGAAGGTTGAAATAAAATATTCAAAGAACGACAAGTGCTATGTCGTCTCCGGAAACGGCTTTGAAGTGAAGCTCAGCAAAAAGACCGGCGAGCTCTGCTCATACAAAAAGGACGGCGTCGAGCGCCTTGAGCGCGGCATCCGCCCGCAGTTCTCCCGCGCGAATATCGACAACGAGCGAATGGCTCAGGTGCCGTTCGAGTGGGTCAAGACCCTTATCGGTCTGCACGCTTTCGACAGCGCGGAGCGCATGATGCGCCCAGTTTCCGTCAAGGCGGAGCATTTCGGCAGCTGTGTCAAGCTCAGCGTCAAGTGGCGCACGAAGTATCTTTCGGGTATTGTCACCGAATACCTTGTGTTCCCGGACGGCACGCTTTCCGCATCGCTGACCTGCAAGAACATCACCCCGGTCGATCTGCCGCGCTACGGTCTGACATTCGAGCTGACCGACGGCGTCGACGGAATAGAATATTACGGCAAGGGTCCGCACGAGAACTACTGCGACCGCAAGACCTCGGCGCGCCTCGGCGTTTATCGCTTCCGGAGCGCAGAGAGCTTCATCCACGACTACCTGTTCCCGCAGGAGAACGCCAACCGCTGCGATGTGAGATGGCTCAAGGTCGGCGGCGAGAGGGGAGTCACGGTGACTGCGGCAGGAACGCCGTTTGAGATGAGCGTCCACCCGTATACGAAGAAGATGCTCTACGATGCGGCTCACTCCTGCGAGCTTGGGCGCACCACGAACCTGACCGTCAATATCGACGGCAGACAGCAGGGCGTCGGCGGCGATGTCCCCGCGATCGCAACGCTCAAAAAGCCGTATAAAATTCCCAAATACAAGAAGCTCGAGATGAAAGTCATCCTCTCGTTCTGATAAAATCAAGCATCCCGTTTTAATGGATGTTCCGAATTTGCAAAGCCTACCCCACGGCTTCCCATGGGTAGGTTTTTTTGGAGATAAATTGGATTTGTTGCACAATCATATTGACGCGCAACTTGTAGGGTGCGGCGACTCGACGCACCGATGCCGCGCGAGCGGCACAAATTTTTCAAAATATCCGTTACCGATCGTTCGCAGGGACAGTCCTCGCGTCTGTACGATATCGCGCAGCCGATATAAAACTTCGATTGATGATAATTTACTATCTGCCATAAAAACATCTTTCTGAGGGAAATCTATGGACGAGAGACAAATATTACTTGACAATATAGATAAAATCCACTCGACTCCGATGGGCATTGAGAGGATCAGAAAAAATCTCGGATTAGATTCACCCGATGCCGCCCGGTATTGCAAGAGCAAAATTTCGGATAAAAATTGCAATATCTATAAGCAGGGGAAGAACTGGTACTGCGAGACAGAGAACATCAGAATTACAGTCAATTCATATAGCTATACAATTATCACCGCGCACAGCGTCAAATGAATTCTATTGTTTGACTCGCAGCGTTTCGTCATATTGCCCTATTCCCGGACAAGATTTTGTTGCAATGTGACAAGTTGAATAGTGAAGCAACATATGCTAAAATTGGCATATAACCTATTGGGAGGAAAATTATGCATAACCTGTTTGTCAGAATTCTTTCTTTTCTGCTTTCGCTTTTCTCAATGCTTGCGTGGCAGGCGCGCAATCCGACATTTCCGAATCCTTATAAGACCGTGGATATGTCAAAGTTCACCGAGACCTTTTGCGATGATTTTGACGGCGAACTCGACCATTCCGTCTGGGGCGGTCACTACACTTACGGCGATCAGTCGAGCGTGCGCAGAGGTTCATACTGGAATAACTATTTGTCTTATACAAAAGACGGAAATCTTGTTATCCCCGTGAGATATCTTGAAAACGGAATGGGCGGCAAGGGTGCAGGCTGGTATACATCCGGTCTCGACACCTCGGGACGCGAGGCGGGTACCGAAAGATTTGCTCAGGCGTTCGGCTATTATGAAATACGCTGCATTCTTCCTAAGGGCGCAGACCTTTGGAGCGCATTCTGGCTCTTGAATGAAGATATGGGCAATGTTGACGGAAACGGCAGGGACGGAACAGAGGTAGATATTTTCGAAAGTGCGTTTTATGGGCGCAAACCGTTTAATAATGTTGTTTATTGCAATCTTCACTATGACGGATACGGCGAAGATCACAAGCTCAAGCAGGTTGCATGGGTGTATGTAAAAGGCAATCCCTATGAAGAATACAATACCTACGGGCTTGAATGGAATGAAAACGAATATATCTTCTATATAAATGGCATGGAGTATGCACGCAGCGATTTCGGCGGTGTCTGTCAGAATCCTCTCTATCTTATTTTGTCTGTTGAAATGAACGGTCAAAACGGCGTTGCCGCAGACAGAGATCAGAACGGAGCCGAGACGGAATTCATTGTCGATTATGTCAAGGTTTATCAGTATAACGATAAGCTGTGACAGACTGTAAGTTAAAATTAATCAGGAACCGGGTGTTTTCCGGTTCCTGATTTTTTATGCCGCGGATTTATTTGTTCACCACATTTATCGGTTCGCCCTTGACGAATGCTCTGAGATTTTCTTCAACTATTCCGACGAGCCTCGTCCTTGTCTCGAATCCCGCCCATGCGATGTGCGGGGTTATCAGGCAGTTTTCGCATCCGAGCAGCGGGTTGCTTTCTTTCGGCGGCTCGGTCGAGAGAACATCAACTCCCGCGCCCGATATCCTGCCCGATTTCAGCGCGTCGGCGAGCGTCTGCTCGTCAACCACGGGTCCGCGCGAGGTGTTGATGAGAAATGCGTTCGGCTTCATCTTTGCGATAAACTCGGCGTTTACAAGCCCGGTCGTCTGCGGAGTCAGCGGGCAGTGAAGAGTCACAAAGTCAGATTTTTTGAGCAGCTCATCAATCTCAACGAATCTGACCGCCCCGTCGCAGTCTCCGACTTTCGCGGAGCGCGAATTGGCGAGCACATCCATGCCGAAAGCTTCCGCGATCTTGGCGACCGCCTTGCCTATCTTGCCGTAGCCGATGATGCCTATAGTCTTGCCATGGAGTTCGGTAAGCGGGGACTTCCAGAAGCAGAAGTTCGGGCAGCTGCTCCATTCGCCGCCGTGTACCGCTTCGCTGTGCAGCGCAACGCGGTTGGTGTGTTCGAGAATGAACGCGAACACGAGCTGAGCCACCGCCGAGGTGCTGTAGCACGGCACGTTTGAAACCGGGATGCCCTTTTCGCGTGCAAAATCAACATCAACAACATTGAAGCCCGTGCTCAGCAGTGTGATAAATTTAAGCTCCGGAAGGGCTGCTATCGTCCGGGCGTCGATAGGCGTCTTGTTGGTTATGATTATATCGCACCCCTGAGCGCGCTCTATTATCTTCTCTTTCGGCGTGCGGTCGTAGACTGTGTATGTGCCGAATTCATTGAGAAAATCCCAGCTGAGATCCCCGGGGTTAGTTGTGTATCCGTCAAGAATTACTATCTTCATCCTGAGTTTCCTTTCCGTGTTCTTTGGCGTTGAGTATCGACGCGCAGCAGTAGAGCGCGGCGCAGAATACCTGCGGCATGATGTCCGCTATCAGCCAGAGCCTGCGCTTGTCTGAGTATTCTATCCTGTCGCCGAGCAGAATCTTCAGTGTGTAGGCGAGCAGGAACTTTTTGTCAAAGTTATTCGCCACCATCTTGAGCAGATCGAGGCTCAGACCCTTGTCGAGCTTCTCGGTCAGCTCATCGATTTTTGTGCCGTATTCCTCGGTGATGAGCGCCGTCGCGTTCTCATTTATGAGCTTGTCGAAGCTCGCGACGGTGTATTCCTCGCGCATGTTGATGCCGAAGATATCGCCGGCAGTCTCGGCGCAGTAGAGCACATTTGAGTTGAATTCAAACGGTCTGTCGTCGTATCCGCGCAGGAAGTTCAGCACGCTTTCGCGCCCGCCTCTCTCTATTCTGCCCGCGCTCGGGAGACCCGAGAATATCGCGTCGAATTTCTTCGCGCAGTAGGGCTCGAACGGCGCGATCTTGTATTTTTCGTATTTCTTGAACGCATAGTAATATCCGTCGAGCAGATCATATGCCTTGTATGCGTCGAGCTCGCCCTGGCGGATGTTTCCGCGCGACATGTCGCCGTCAAACATCAGCATGCCGCCGAAGACATCGTTGAGCGGCTTCTTGCTGCTGATATATTTGAACGAGACATTGTCCGCCTCGCCGAACTTTGCGCCGGGGTTCTTGCCGATGTTGACCACCACAATGTCATCAGCACCCGCCTCAATAGCCATCTTGACGGGCATATTGTCCGAGTATCCGCCGTCAACAAAAGCGGATTCGCCGATTTTGTATGACTTCATGAACGGGAACGCCGCCGCGCTCGCGAGCACATAGTCTGCGGCCTTGCCCTCCGGAATATCTTCGATGAAAACTTCGACCGGCTTTATCTTCGGGAACATCGTCGTGACCAGTCCGAAGCGTATCGGAGAGGTGCGCAGCTTTTCTTCGTCCATGAGCGATTTGACGCGCTCCTGCAGCGGGGTGTAGTCCGCGCCGCCTTTAAAAATTGCCTCTTTTGCGAGTTCTTTTATGTATGATTCACGGTCGGGGTTTTCTTCGTCGGACATGTTGACGAAATTCTGAAACACGCTGTCCATGCTCATGTTTTCCCAGATGTCGAGTGCCGCGTCGAAATTGTCGAGCGCCATGAGTGCGCCGTTGAGTGCGCCGACGGATGTGCCGACGACTATGTCGGGCGTGAATCCCATCTGCCTGAGCACCTTCCAGACCCCTATCTGATAGCCGCCCTTTGCTCCGCCTCCGCTGAGAACGACAGCTTTCTTGCCCATGAAAATTCCTCCTCTTGACCTGTTGAATGATATGTCTGTGTGCATATTACACATCATGATACTATTATATCATATTGTGCGTCCGCTTAAAAGATATTTGCGCCAAAATTTGTGCGGTTTGAGTTGAAAAGATCTGAAATATGTTATACAATTATATGTAAACTTTTGTTGAGGTGAAGGCTTGAAAAAGCATTGGACACGAAGCGGTATAATGAACGCCGCGGGCTTTGCATTGCTTATATCCGCCGCAGCCGTCTCGGTGGTCGTCTATCTGCTGAGATATGATCAGCTGTGGCTTTGGTATAAGGTCTATCAGGAAAAGCTGCTTGAAGCAGAGCAGTTCATACAGTCGCTCGGCATCAGCTGGAAGTTCGTGCTCGCCATGCTGATAGTCTTCCTTGTGCGCACCTTTATCCCGTTCCTCGCGGTCTCGGCTATCTGCGTCCTTACAGGTGCTGTTCTGCCGTCATATTGGGCGTTGATAGTGAACTTCCTCGGGGTCATAATTATGATGAGCATCAAATATTTCGAGGGTATGAAGTTCGGCAGCGGGAACGCATGGAAGATAATCAGCAAGAATGAACGCGCCAGAAAGATAATCGAGAGCTCCGGCAAGGTCAACAAGGCTCTGCTCTTTGCCCTGCGCCTTATCCCCGGATTCCCGCTCGGCAGCGTCAGCCGGATTTACGGCTCGCTCAAGTTCCCTTATTGGCAGTTCATCCTGCTCTCGGCGGCGGGCTTTGCGCCGAAGCTGCTGTCATATACTTTCATGGGTACCAACGTTTTCGATCCGCTCTCGTCTGCGTTCCTTGTGCCCCTGATGATAGCCTTGACCATAAGCGGCGCGTCGCTTTTGTGCGTCAACCTCATATGGCTTTTAGTTGAAAAGAGCGTTTCAAGCTCAAAGAAAAATAAAGATAATTAATATCACGGAAACGAGGTAGATTTATGTATACCACAGATGTCCTGAAAAAAAGAATGACCGACGGCACATATGACGCCGAGCTTTCAAAGCTCTATCCGTCCGGCACCGTCGATGCTCAGAAAAAGCGCTATTGCCGCGTTATCGGCGAGTTCGAGGAGTTCTACGGTGAGGGCCGCGAAGCGGGTCTCTTCAGCGCACCCGGCAGAACCGAAATCGGAGGCAATCACACCGACCATAACCACGGCCGCGTGCTCGCCGCGAGCGTCAATCTTGACGCAATAGCCGTCGCCGCGAAGAGCGAGGGTACAGTAGTCAATGTCAAGAGCGAAGGCTACGCCATGGACACTATCGATATCAGCGACCTCGAGCCGCACGAAGCCGAGTTCGGCAAGTCAAAGGCACTTGTCCGCGGCGTGTGCGCCGAGTTCAAGTCGCGCGGATATAATATCGGCGCATTCGATGCGGCGACCGCGTCCGATGTGCTCTCCGGCTCGGGTCTTTCGTCCTCTGCGGCGTTTGAAGTCCTGCTCGGAACTATCCTCAATCATCTGTTTAACGACGGTAAGGTGAGCGATGTTGAAATCGCGCAGATAGCTCAGGCGGCGGAGAACAAGTTCTTCGGCAAGCCCTGCGGTCTGCTCGACCAGATGACAAGCTCGGTCGGCTCGTTCGTTGAGATCGACTTTGCCGACCCCGCAAATCCCGTTATCGAGAAGCTCGATTTTGATTTTGCCTCCTGCGGATATGCTCTTTGCATCGTGGATACCGGCGGAAGCCACTCCGATCTTACCGATGAGTATGCCGCCGTGCGCAAGGAGATGGAGAGCGTCGCCGAATATCTCGGCAAGAGCGTCCTGCGCGAGGTCGATGAGGACGAGTTCATGAAGAACATAGCCGATATCCGCTCCTCCTGCGGAGACAGAGCCGTGCTTCGCGCCATGCATTTCTATGGCGATAACGCGCGCGTCGAGAAGCAGGCGGCTGCGCTCAAGGCTGGCGACTTCGAGACCTTCAAGAAATATATTATCGAGAGCGGACGCTCTTCTTATATGTACAACCAGAATGTCTATTCCTGCAAGAAAGCGTCCGAGCAGCCCGTGTCGCTCGCACTTTCGCTGAGCGAAAAGCTGCTTGACGGCTGCGGCGCATGGAGAGTCCACGGCGGCGGCTTCGCAGGAACAATTCAGGCCTTTGTACCGCTCAATAAGCTTGATGAGTACAAAGACCTGATGGAAAAAGTATTCGGTGCGGGTTCGTGCTACATACTCTCTGTCCGCCCTGTCGGCGGCGTCGAGCTGTAAATTATCCTATCTATGAGCCTCAGGATTGCTCCTGGGGCTCAATGCCGGGATAGAGGACTTCGTGAATGTCATTCTTGACTTTCGCCCAGTTGACTATCAGTACCTCAACGCCGTTTATCTTTGTCAGCGGAGTTTTGTCTCTCGGGATGATAGCTTCGGTTACGGGCCACTTGAGATATCCGGCATAGGTCGTTGCCTGGCTGATTATCTCGCTCTTTGTGAAGTCGGTGCTCACGAGCGGCAGAACCTGATCGAGGAACTTCGTGCTCTTGCTGAGCAGGGTCGAATAATTTTCGGTCGAGTACATCTTCTTGAATTTCGAGAAGATGGACATGAGAATCGTTCTCTGGCGCTCGGTTCTCGCTCTGTCGCTGTCGATGTCGCGCAGGCGGGCATATTCGAGAGCCTCGTTGCCGTTGAGATGATAAGTTCCGGCGCCCTTTACTACGGTGCCGTTCTGCTTGAGTATCGGAGAGAGAGCCTTCACTTCGCTCTCGGTCAGCGCTATGTCAACTCCGCCGAGCGCGTCAATGGCTTTGATGAAGCCGTTGAAATCGATGCTCACATAGTGGTCGATTCTTATCTTATAGTTCTGCTCTCTCGTGTCTATGAGCAGCTTCGATCCGCCGTAGGCATGCGCCGCATTGAGTCGGGCGTTGCCATGGCCGGGGATGGAGACATAGGTCGCTCGCGAGAGTGAGACGAGCTTTATGTCGCTGTTGAGCTTGTTTATCGAAACGACTATGATTGAGTCGGCGCGGGAATAATATTTTGAACCGTGACCGAGATCGCGTCCGATGAGCAGAATATTGATTATGTTGTCGTTGTACCACATGCGCGGGTCGTCTATATTTTCGGATATATCCTTGTCCGCGTTCGGGTCTGAGAGATTCTCGGTGAACTCGGGATTGATGTCCTTTGTCTCTTCCTCGTAGTTCATCTTGCTCAGATAGTGGTTGACGGTGATAAGTCCCGCCGTCAGCGGAATTGCTATGACGAGAAGAATAACGGCTATTGTTATAATAACCTTTTTCTTCGTCTTTTTTCTGTGATGGTGATGATGGTGATGCGACTGACTCATTGCTACCTCTCCAATCGATTACTTGACTTTGTTGTCAATTATTATAATACTCCATATTCTTTTGATTTTCAACTTAATTTTTAGAAAGGAAGATGTAACTTGTTCAAAAATAAAGATTTGAAATCTGTTGTTTTGGCGCTCGCAGGCGCAAACGGAACCTCCGGCAACGAGAACGAGGCGGCTCTGCTTGCAAAATCAATGCTCGAAGAGTATATGCCCGCACATATCGACACGCTCGGCAGCGTGTGCGGTGATACGGGCGGCGACGGGGTGCATATCCTGCTCGACGCTCATATAGACAGAATTGGAATGACCGTTACCGCAATCGACGACAGCGGATTTATAAAATTCGAGCGCGTCGGCGGAATAGATGCACGGGTCCTCGCCGCGGAGCAGGTGACGGTGTGGGGCGACGAGCCGCTTTTCGGCGTGATAACTTCGACTCCGCCGCATCTCGCCTCGGGCGACGATGACAAAAAAGCGAAAAAGATTGAAGACCTTTCAATAGATGTCGGCATGACCGCCGACGAGGTCAAAAAAATCGTGCGCCCCGGTATGCGTATTACCGTCAACAGCACCCCGAAGGAGCTTCTCGGCGGCAGAGTCAGCTGCGCCGCGCTCGATGATAGAGCGGGCGTTGCGGCGATACTTCGCTGCCTCGAGCTGCTCAAAGATAAAAATCACGGTTGCCGTATCAGCGTGCTCTTCTCGTCTCAGGAGGAGACGGGCGGCAGCGGAGCGGCGGCGGGCGGCTTTGCGGCGGCACCCGATGAGGCTATCGCCGTTGATGTCAGCTTCGCCATGGCTCCCGGACTCAAAAAGGAGAAGTGCGGCAAGCTCGGCGGCGGCGCGATGATAGGCTTCTCGCCCTCGCTCGATTATTCGATGTCCCGCACCCTCGAGCGCATCGCCGACGAAAACGGCATCGCTCGCCAGTGCGAGGTCATGAGCGGCAGCACCGGCACCAACGCCGACGAGATTCAGGTCGCGGGAAGCGGAGTTAAGATGGGACTCATCTCTATTCCGCAGAGGAATATGCACACTGCGGTCGAGATAGTCGATCTCAATGATATCGAAGCCGTCGCCCGACTTATGGCGGCATATATAATCGAAAGGGGGCGCGCATGATGTACGGACTGCTCGAAAAACTCTGCTCGATAGGCGGCGTGTCCGGCAGGGAAGATAAGGTGCGCGAGTTTATAATCTCCGAGATAGACGGCTTCGCCGATTGGCGCGTCGATCCGCTCGGCAATCTTATCGTGCACAAAAAAGGAAAGAATCCCGCGAAAAATAAAGTCATGTTCGACGCCCATATGGACGAGGTCGGCATGATCGTCACATATATCACCGATGAGGGAATGCTCAGATTTTCTGCCGTCGGCGGCGTCGACCCCAGAGTTTATCTCGGCAGAAGCGTAAAGGTCGGCGATAAAGAGATAAGCGGCGTTGTCGGACTCAAGCCGATTCATCTGCTCCCCAGAGCAGAGGAGCTCGATATGCCCAAGGCTGACGAGATGTATATAGATATCGGCGCGGAGTCGGCGGATGAGGCGCGCGAATATGTCTCTTTAGGCGATACTGTGGTGTTCGACTCTGGAATAAGAAAGTTCGGCGACGGACTCGTTCAGGGCAGAGCACTCGATGACAGAATGGGCTGCGCCGTGATGATTGAGATGATAAAGAGCGAGCTCGAGTATGACGCGGATTTCTCGTTCAGCGTTCAGGAGGAGATAGGGACGCGCGGCGCGAAAGCCTCTGCGTTCAGCATCAGACCCGATTATGCCATCGTGCTTGAAACCACGACCGCTGCGGATATCCCCGGCGTTGACGGCGAAAAGCGCGTTTGCGCTCTCGGCGAGGGCGCAGTCGTCGGTTTTATGGACAGAGGCACTATCTATGACCACGACCTCTATGAGCTTGCGTTCAAAAAGGCAGAGGAAAACGGCATAAAGATACAGACAAAGACGATGGTCGCCGGCGGAAACGACGCGAAGGCTATTCATGTCAGCGCGGGCGGAGTCAAAACTCTCGCAGTTTCGCTCCCGTGCAGATATCTCCACTCGCCCTCGTGCGTGATAAAAATGAGCGACGGAGACGATGTTCTCCGCCTTGCAAAGGTGATGCTCGGGGAGCTCGCAAATGCTTAAGCTGGCTGAAGAAAAAGAGCTTCTTGATTTTTGCCGCCGCGACGCGTTCGGCACGAAAATCGCCGGGTATCTTAAAACTTATTCCGCCGATTCCGCCGCCGTTCGGTTCTGGGTTCAGCGGAATGACGAGAATATTATAACCGCTGCGGTCTGCCGTGCCTATGACAGCGTTGTGCTGAGCGCCGAATCAAACGCGGATTTTGAAGAGCTTTGGCAGTTTCTCAAAATCATAGGCTTTTCAACGCTCTCCTGCAAAGAGAGCGTGTGCCAAAAGCTCGGACTTTCTCCGACAAGAAGCGGTAATATAGTCCGATTCGAGCATCTTCTGCGCCCTCTGCGCGGCGAAGCTCAGATGCCGAGGTATCCCGATCTGCGCGATGTATATTCGCTGCTCGTTTCTTCCGGCTTCGACCGTCTCGACGGGCGCGACGAGTGGATCGCGGATGTGTCGAGGCGCATGAATAGAGATACCGCTCAGTGGAGCGTGATATACAGCGGCGAAACGCTCGCGGCGTGCGCCTGCGCTCTGTTTGTCGCCGATTCGGCAGCCTTTCTCGGCTGCGTTGCCGCGCGCGAGGATATGCGCGGCAGGGGACTCGGCGGCGAGGCGGTGCTGACGCTCGCCGAAAGATATTCGTCAGAGGGCAGGAGAGTCGAACTCTTCTGCAAGGACGGCAGTATAGTTGAGTTTTATAAAAAATCGGGCTTTGCGCCCGTCGGCAGATGGGCCGAATATGATACAGAACAGGAAATATAACATGGAACAGACATTTTTCAAATTTGACGAGAAAATACTCAATGCCTCCGAAAGAGCTCTTGAGCGTGCCGAACACAGCTTCGCGCGAATCGAGAAAAACACGGAGTATAATCAGCAGAAAGTGCTCGCCGCTTTTATCGAAAACAAGGTCAGCGAGAGCCATTTCACCGAGACCACGGGTTACGGCTACGGCGATCGCGGACGCGAGACGCTCGATAAAGTTTTTGCGAGCGCGTTCGGAGCTGAGGCGGCTCTTGTGCGCCACAGCTTCGCCTGCGGTACGCATACGCTCGGCGTCGCGCTCTTCGGACTTCTCCGTCCGGGCGATACAATGCTCAGCGTTACAGGTCAGCCATATGACACCATCCACCCCGTTATCGGTATCACCGGAGAGGGTATGGGATCGCTGAAAGACTTCGGCGTAAAATATGAACAGGTCGATTTGAATTCCGACGGTGAGCCGGATATCCCCGCGATAACCGAAGCGGTGAAGGCAAAACAGCCGAAGCTCGTCTATATCCAGCGTTCGCGCGGTTATACTCTGCGCCCGAGCCTCTCGGTCGAGAAGATAGCCGAAATAGCAAAGGCAGTCAAGAGCGTGTCCGATTCGATAGTTTTTGTCGATAACTGCTACGGCGAGTTCGTCCAGCGCGTCGAGCCCGTGCAGGTCGGCGCGGATATAATGGCGGGCTCGCTGATAAAGAACGCCGGCGGCGGAATAGCAAAAAACGGCGGCTACATAGCAGGCAAGGCGGATCTTGTCGAGAAATGCGCCTACAGAGCCACCGTCCCCGGTCTCGGCAGAGAGGTCGGCGCGTCGCTCGGTCAGAACAGAGAGCTGTTCATGGGCATATTCAATTCGCCCCATATCGTCGGCGAGGCGCTCAAGACCGCAGTCTTTGCCGCCGCGCTGTTTGAGGAGTTCGGCTTTGATGTCACTCCGACAAGCGACGAAGAGCGATTTGATATCATTCAGACCGTCCAGCTCAGAACGCCCGAAGCGCTTATCGCGTTCTGCCAGGGAATGCAGGCGGGCGCGCCGGTCGATTCGTTCGTCGTGCCCGAGCCGTGGGATATGCCCGGCTATGACAGCCAGGTCATTATGGCGGCGGGCGCGTTCACCATGGGCTCGTCTATAGAGCTCTCGGCGGACGCTCCGCTCAGAGAGCCTTATGCCGCATGGATGCAGGGCGGCTTCAATTTCCACAGTGCCAAGGCGGGCGTCATGCTCGCGGCGCAGGCAATGCACGACAGGGGACTTATCTGATGAGCGATTTCAAGGGAATAACTCAGGATACGCTTTTTCTCATGCAGCTCAACCGCTTCAATGATTCAAAGGCGTTCTATGAGGAGAATAAAGAAAAGATAAAGGAAAACATGACCGTGCCGATGCGCCAAATAGCGGCGTCGCTCAGCGACATGATGCTCGGCATCGACCCGTTCATGAATACTGTACCGACGAAGATGGTGTCGAGGGTGCGCCGCGATACGCGCTATACCCACGATAAGCACCTCTACCGCGAGAATATGTGGATAATGTTCATGCGCCCGAAAAAAGAGTGGCACATGTATCCGTGTATGTGGTTCGAGGTCACCCCGCGCGAGTGGTCGTGCGGCGTCGGAACATACGAGGTCTCGGCAGACTATATGGAGGTTTTCAGAGAGCATCTGCGAAACGACCCGGAGGGCTTCAAAAAGGCTGTGAAATCGGTTCTTTCAACGGGAGCTGTGCCCGATACAGAATGCTATAAGCGTCCTAAGCCCGATTGTCCCGCAGGGCTTGAAGAGTTTTACAATGCGAAGTATTTTTATTTTATCTTCGCGTCCGATGAGCTTTCCGATATTGAGAACGACGGGATAATAACCCGCCTCGAGGGAATATACAAAAAATTTGCGCCGATGTATCGCTTCCTGCGCGATGTTTCGGACGACTATTTCAAAACGCATCAGTGATGCCGAAAGGAGCTTTGACATGAGCCTTGACCCCGAAGATTACAAAGAGCCGAGATGCCCGAGCTGTACCGATTTCTATTATCCGGACGAAAACGCTAATGTGTCGTTTATCCCCGTCGACCGCGTTGTGGACAGGCTCGATACTCTGCTCTCCCATAACGATATGCCCGCGGCGCGCAGGCACCTTGAATATTGGCTCTCCGAAGCCCGCATGGGCGGCGACAAGCGCGGCGAGCTCGCGGTGCTCAACGAGCTTATGGGTCTCTACCGCAAAATGGGCTTGAAGGACAAAGCTTTTGAAAGCGCGGAAAAGGCGGACGAGCTTGTGAAAACGCTGTCCCTCGGCGGCTCGATAACCGCCGCGACTGTCTGCCTCAATGCCGCAACGGTCTGCGAAGCCTTTGACCGCCCGCGCGAAGCCCTCGAACGCTACGGCGAAGCGAAGAGCATCTACGAAGATTTTCTTCCGCCCGGGGACGCGCGTCTCGGCGGACTCTATAACAATATGGCGCTCGCCTGCGTGTCGCTCAAGGAATACGATCAGGCGCGCGAGCTCTATCAAAAAGCGATAGAAATTATGAGTGCGCTGCCCGGCGGAAAGCCCGAAACAGCGATAACATATCTGAACCTCGCCAACGCCGCAGAGGCGCAGCAGGGGCTCGAAAACGCGTCGGAGTTCATCACCGACTGCCTGCAAACGGCTGAAAATCTTCTGCTCGATGAATCCAATGCGCTCGACGGCAACTATGCCTTCGTCTGCGAAAAATGCGCCCCGACTTTTGAATATTACGGCTGGTTTGTGACCGCCAAGGAGATAAAAAGGAGGTCGGACGAGATATATGAAAGGACTTGAGCTTTCAAGAAAATTCTATGAAACATACGGCGCGCCGATGCTCCATGAAAAGTTCCCGGAGCTTGAAGATAAGCTCGCTATAGGTCTTGTCGGCGACGGCTCGGAGTGCTTCGGCTATGACGACGATATATCGCGCGACCATGATTTTGAGCCGGGGTTCTGTATCTTTGTGCCCGATGATATCGACAGCCGCACGGAATTTCAGCTCGAACGCGCCTATGCGAAGCTCCCGAAGAGCTTTGAAGGCGTTGACAGACTTAAAATAAGCCCGGTCGGCGGCAGCCGCCACGGAGTTATAAAAACAGGGGACTTCTATCTCGCAAAAACAGGCTCGCGCACGGGTTTTGATTCTGTAAATCAGTGGATGACCACACCCGACAGCTGCCTTGCGGCGGCAACGAACGGCGAAGTCTTCCGCGACGATCTCGGCGAGTTTTCGCGTATCCGCCGGTCGTTTCTCGATATGCCGCAGGATGTCATGCTCAAAAAGCTCGCAGGTCATCTGATAATGGCGGCGCAGGCGGGACAGTATAATTTCAAGCGCTGCATTTCCCACGGCGAGACGGGCGGTGCCCAGCTTGCGATGATAGAATTTGCAGATCACGCCATGTCTGCGGTGTTCCTGCTCAACAGAAAATACCGCCCGTTTTATAAATGGGCGTTCAGGGCAATGCGCGGGCTCGAAAAGCTCTCGGAGCTTGCCGATACATTTGAATTTCTCATATCTTCGGACAATGAACCCGTGACCGCCTCGGCGAAGGCGGATATAGTCGAGGACATTGCCTCGATGATAATAACCGAGCTGCAAAATCAAAGCCTTACAGACGCGATATGCGGCGATCTCGAGAAGCACGCATATTCGGTCAACGATAAAATATCCTCGACGCAGCTGCGGACTATGCATATCATGGCAGGAGTGTGAAAATCATGACAAAGACAAATGCAATGAGAATGCTCGACAGAGCGAAGATAAAATATGATGTTCTCCAATATGACTACGACGAGAGCGACCTCAGCGGCGTTCATGCGGCGGCAGCGCTCTCGCTCGACCCGAATCAGGTGTTCAAAACTCTTGTCACCCGCGGCGGGAAGAACGGACTTTTTGTGTTCTGCATACCGGTCGGCGCGGAGCTCGATCTCAAAAAATGCGCGAAATGCGCCGGGGTCAAGAGTCTTGAGATGATACATGTCAAGGAGCTTATCTCGCTTACCGGCTATATGCGCGGCGGCTGCTCGCCGATAGGCATGAAGAAGCAGTATCCGACTTTTATCGACTCCACCGCATCTGATTTTGAAAAAATATATGTCAGCGCAGGTCAGCGCGGACTTCAGCTGTGCCTCGACCCGAAGGAGCTTGCCGCATTTGTCGGCGCAGAGCTCTGCGATGTCACGGTCTGATTGACTTTAGAAATGCTTAATATTTGAAGAAAAAGCACCTCATTATGCTTGACGGGAGTAAAGAATAGCTGTCAGGTATGTTATACTCGTTTTATAGATTTGCCGATCGGGGACAAATATGGTAGAGCTTAGAAACGGAAAACTGAAAATAGACTCAAAACGGTCCGCGTTGGAGATATTGCTTGACCTCTCTATTGTTGCTATGCTCACCGTTCTGTTTGCGTTTAACTTCCGCTTCGGAGAGCGAAATTATATATATCACGCGGCGCTCATTTCCGTTGTCGGTCTGACTTTTTTTGTCCGCATACTCGGCAGACCGAGCATCTCTATCAAGCTCCCGACGATATGGTACGGCATCTTTGTTCTGCTCTGCGTCGTCTCGTCCCTCTGGGCGGCATATAATGTCAGCTATACTTTGCATTATATACCGCGAATGATTCAGGTAATGCTGTTTTGCTACTGCGTGACTCTTTATATAGAGACGCGCGAGGACTTTGAACGCTTTACTTCGCTGTTTACCGCGGCGGTAATGATAATGATTTTCTCCATATTTATCAGAACGCCGTATTCCATGTGGTTCTCCGGCTTTTTCGGGCGCATAGGCTACGAGAATGTCACGGGCAATAATATCAACACGATAGCCTATATCTGCGTCGTCGCCGTGGCGATATCGTTCTGCAAGGCGTATTACTATAAAAAGCGCGCCTATTATCTGTGTACGGCGTTCGAGCTGCTCTATATAGTCCTCTCGTCGTCGAGAAAAGCGCTGCTTATCGTAGTGTTTCTTCTGTTCACGATGCTGATATTCTATGTCAACAAGCGTTTTTATCTGCTCAGGCTTGTCCTGATGGCGCTGGCGGTGGTCGGTATCGGAATCGCGTTTTTGAAGGTTCCCGCGCTCTATAACGCGGCGGGCTTCAGACTCGAAAAGATGCTCAATTATCTTGTCGGCAACGACGCGTCCGCCGACGGAAGTCTCACGCTGCGAAAAGGTCTGGCAGAGATATCCTCGCAGATATTCTATTCCCATCCGATAATCGGCATCGGACTCGGAAACAACACCTATCAGATAGAGCAGATCTACGGACTCTCCGTCTATGCTCATAACAACTATCTCGAGCTGGCTTCCGGTCTCGGAGCAGTCGGATTGATAACATATTATTGGTACTATATTTACCTTCTTATCGGCTTGGGCCGCAGAGCGTATAGGGGAGAGAGGCTCTGCGTCACAATGTTCCTGCTGCTCGCGGCAACCGCAGTGGGCGAAACTACGCTGATATCATATTACGATTATAATGTCCAGATAATGCTGACGCTCTGTTTCTGCGCGATGAAGCTAAAGGACGAAAAAAAGAAAACATATATGAATCTTGAATGAAGGTGCGTATGTTATGAAAATTGCCGTTGCGGGAGTAGGCTATGTGGGTCTTGTTACCGCGGTCACGCTTGCCGATGTCGGGCATGATGTAATCTGCCTTGATGTTGACAAAGGCAAACTGAAAATGCTCAAAGAGGGCATCTCTCCCATCTACGAATACGGACTCGAGGAGCTTATGCTCAAAAACCGCGAACGCCTTGAGTTCACGGACGATGTGACGAAGTATTCCGAAGCACAGGTCATTATTATCGGCGTCGGTACGCCCGAAAAGGAGGACGGCTCCGCGGATTTAAGCGCCGTGTTCTCCGTTGCGGACAGCATCGCCGACAATTGCAGCGACGGAACGGTCGTGGTTGTCAAATCCACCGTGCCGATCGGAACCTGCGAGAGCGTGCGCCGCAGAATAGGCGAGCGCCGCCCGAATCTTAATTTCTTTGTCATCTCAAACCCCGAGTTCCTCTCGCAGGGCACGGCGGTCAGGGACACCTTCAACGCCGACAGAATAGTTATCGGCGCGGATGATGAGCAGGCATATAAAATAGTTGAAGAAATGTACGCGCCTCTCGAACTGCCGATAGTCCATGTCAGCGTGCGAAGCTCCGAGATGATAAAATACGCTTCCAACGACTTTCTCGCGCTCAAGATTTCTTATATAAATGAAATTGCGAACTTTTGCGAGATAGTCGGTGCGGATATCGAAGAGGTCGCCCGTGGAATGGGAATGGACAGACGCATCGGCTCGAACTTCTTAAAAGCCGGAATAGGCTACGGCGGTAGCTGCTTCCCGAAGGACACAAAGGCGCTCAATTTCCAGAGCGACCACGCCGGAGTGAAGCTCAAGACCGTAAAGGCGACTATAGATGTCAACCGCGAACAGCGCACAAAGCTTATTGATAAAGCGCGCAGATTCTTCCCGGATTTCAGGGGCGTGCGCGTGGCGATAATAGGGCTCACTTTCAAGCCCGGCACCGACGATCTGCGCGAAGCGCCCGCAAAGCAGAATATAGATATACTCCTCAATGAGGGCGCGAGTGTAATCGCGTGGGATCCGCTGGGCGTCGAAAATTTCAGAAAGCGCTATCCGGATTGTGCAATAAACTTTGCCGAGGATATAGATGAAGCCTTGACAGATGCGGATGTTTGCTTCATAATGACTGAGTGGGAAAAAATCGTAGAATATCCGCTGGATAACTACAAAAAGTATATGAAAAGACCTCTGGTCTTTGACGGCAGGAATTGCTATAAGCTCTCCGAGGTCGAAAAGCACGAGATATTCTATGATTCAATAGGAAGAAAGATTGTCGATACTCTTTGATGAGCGTTGACGAAGTGGGGGATATGTGATTGAGTAAGATAGTTAGAAAAGATACCGACAGCGACGGAGTCGAAGTGAACATCATGTATGCATTCGGTCTTCTTCTGAGAAGACTGTGGCTTCTGATACTTGTTGCGTTGGTGGTCGGCGCGTCATGCGCAGTGATAACCAAGGCAGTCGAAGAGCCGACCTATACTTCGAGCATGACGTTTATCGTCAACAATAAATCCGAAAAAGACCTCTCGTCATCGGGGGAGAATTCCGTCTCCTATAACGATATGTCGGCATCGGCTTATATGGCGAATACTTTCGTTCATCTTATGACCGGGCGCACCATGTGCAACGCGATAGCCGCCGAGTGCAAGTCGTATCCGAAGACTGCGGATCAGGTTGCGAAGATGATAGCCGCGTCCCGCAAGACGGACAGCAGCATTATCGATATGACCGTCACCGCTTCCTCGCCCGAGGAGGCTTATGAGCTCGCGCAGGCTGTCAAGGATACATATAAAGATGTCGTTCAGGTCTATTCTGGCGGCAGCATCCATCTCTGCGACGAGCCGGAGCTGCCGACAAAGCCGGACAAGTCCGTCGGCACAGTGCGCAACGCCATTATCGGCGCTCTTGCGGGAGCCGTTATATGTGCGCTCATTATAATAATCAGGGATTCCGCGCGCAACACCGTCAGAAGCCAGGAGGATATCCAGAACAAGCTTCAGCTCAATGTTATCGGCGGGGTGTCGCAGGTGCCAAGCGGCGAGCGTTTCTATAAGAAATCCGCCCACGGCGACCGAGAGCTGCTGATAACCGACAAGGCCTGCGGCTTTGCGTTCGTTGAGACATATAAAGCAATGCGAACGAAGCTCGAACTGCTCAACGGCAGGCGCGGCTACAAGAGCTTTGTCGTTTCGAGCGCCGGAGCCAATGAGGGCAAGACGACCGTTGCCGTCAACCTCTCGCTCGCGCTCGCGCAGAACGGATATTCCGTCCTGCTCGTCGATGCCGATCTCAGAAAGCCGTCCGTGCTCAAGAATCTCGGCATAAGCAATCTTTCCGGCAACGGCATAGCCGATGTCGTCAACGGCGCGAAGAATTCGAGCGACGCGATAAAATATATTGAGAAATATAAGATATTTGTCCTCGCAGGCGACGAGAGCATAACGGATCCGACCGAGGTGCTTTCAAACGCCAAGACCGGCGAGTTCATCGCGGCGGCAAGAGAAAAGTTCGATTATATTATCATCGATACGCCTCCCGTCGGAATCGTTGCGGATGCGGCGATATGCGCAAAATATACCGACTCGTCAATATTTGTTATCCGCGAAGATGTTTTCCCTGTTCCCGCGATACTCGAGGCTGTCAGCGACCTCACTCAGGGCGGAACGGATCTCGCCGGATGCGTCTACAATATCTCGACCGACCGCAGCAAGGGCGGCTACGGAAACTATTCGATTTCACGCCGCAGATACGGCTACGGATATGGCTACGGCAAGCATTACGGGTATGGCTACGGTTACGGCAGTCATTCCGGCTCGCACGGCAAAAACAGCAAATAAGCAAAAATATATCAGCCTTCGGTTCTTTTGCGAATCGAAGGCTGATTTTTTATCTTTTCGGCACTCCCTGCGGGAACATCAGTTTCTCTAAATCCCCCGCGCTCTTTTGGTATTGCGCTTCGGATATCGCCCCGTGTTGGAGCAGGGTGTCGAGCATATTTATCTGGCGCTCGTAAAGGTCAAGCTTGTCTCCGCCTTTTCTTTGCGGCTCAACGCTCATGCCTGAACACCTCTTATCATCGGCGCATAGAAGGCAAACAGCTCGCGCGCGACTTCGAGCGTGTCCTCCTCCGAGGGCTGCTCGGGCTTGTAGGTCGAGAGCCACTTGTTCTCGAATTTTTCAACGCTCTTGTAGAACGAAGTTCCGTCGAAGTCCTCGCGGTCGTTGTAGCGGCGCTTTGTGGTTGTGAATGTGCATTTTCGCTTTTTGAAGTTGACCGCCATCTGCTCGAAGAACGAATACCAGCGCGGCAGATAGAAAGTCTTTATCATGCCGCCCCATTCTTTCCATGCGTAGTCATAGAGCTGCGAGGAGCGCGCGGGACCCCAGAGGGTCAGCATATAAAGCTCGTTGAGCTCGAAATTCTGCCTGTCTTTGTCGGAGCAGGCATAGGCGTTAGCCTGTCTGACATGCTCGCCGAGCGTCAGTTCGGGGCGTGTCATGAGCAGCCTGTCAACATCTTCGAGCAGGCGCACGAATGTGTTGACACTCTTTTCGAAAAGACCTATATTTTTGCTGTCAAAAGCGCTTATGCTGCGCTTGTAGAGATCCTTTGCGTAGTTGCTGAGCACCTGACGCGTCAGATCGCAGACATCGAATCGGTATCCGTCCGTGTCGGCGTGCTCGGCTTTAAGCAGATTTTCGAGCGCGTCGAGCAGCTTCTCGTTGTCATATCTCAGCTCAAAGACATCGTTCGGTGCGGTGTGGCGCTGTTCGTATGCGGGTCGGGCGCAGATTATCGACGCGGTCTCGCGTCCCGTGCAAGCCTTGCTGTAGCAGGTCTCATGCATATCTTTGACCGCTTCGAAAAGGCACGCTTCGTCGCTGCCGTAGCGGCGGCGGGCGTAGTCCTTGAGCCATGAGTCAAGCTCTGGCTTGTCGCTTCGCGTGAGCATATCGGAAGCAAGGTCAAAATACAGCGGGTTCTGGAAAATACCCTCCATGAAAAGTCCCGTGCCGACGATATTCGGATATTTTTCGCGCTCTTCCATGAACTTGTTCTCGGCGAGCGCGTCTATAGAGCCGTGGAGCGTGTTTCTGTCGCCGAAGTTGTTGAGCGTGCCGCTGATGAAGTTGTAGCCCCAGAAGCCGTCGGTCTTTTCGCATTTGCTGTCGTCGATGTCGAGAATGAGCAGTTTGTCCTTGTCAACGGCCTTGACTATCGGCTCACGCAGGGACCATGCCTGCATGACCCAGACCGCCTGCGAGTCGAAAGCCGTGTACATCTCCGAAATAGCCTTTCCTACGTTCTGGAGATACTTGTCGCCCTTTATCGGGGGCTTGTTCTCGTGGAACGGGTCGCAGGCGTAATAGTGATGCGCGCCGAAGAGCTGGCGCTGTTTTTCGAGCAGAGCCATGCCGAATTTTCTGAAATTCTTGTCGAGCGGGTCTATCTGATATGTTACGGGGAACCCGCACCAGGAGGGGACATTGTATGCATTCGTGTGCGGGAGCACGCGGAGAATCGTCGAGGGCACCTGACCCGAGCAGCCCTGCTGAATCGGGGTCATGCCGAGCTCGAGCTCGCGGTCGATTATCTTCTTGCCGAGTTCAAGTCGCTTGTCAACATAAGCTTTGTCCGTCAGGCTGAAATAGCTGTCGAGGTTGCCCATGAGCTGCCACGGAAGATATGCGGGACCGCTGATGAAATTGAGCGCTCCGTCGTCCGTATAGCCGAGGTCGCGCAGGGTGTAGAAAAGCACCGCCTCGTAGCCGACTATGCTCAGCGGCATGTTTATTCCGCGCATCGCCATGTAGTCTATCTCGCGCTCCCAGCGTTCCCAGTCCCACCAGCGGGCAGAATATGAAAATGTGCAGTAGTTCATATAGGCGCGCTTGTCCTGCTCGATAATGCAGACTGTCTTGCCCGCGGGCAGGGGAGCTTCGGCTATATTGCCTATCCTGTCGTTGCCGCAGTGGGCGAGATTGACCCCGCAGCAGTCCTTCAGATATCTGTAATATGCCATTGCAAGGCTTATCTTGCAGTCGCCGCGCAGAACTATTTTGTCGCCGCACGCCTCGATTTCATAGAAGCTCTTGCCCTCGCGCCTGTCCTCAATTTCGAGCACGAATCGGTCGGCAATCTCCGGAGTGTTTCTTTTAATCAGCTCTTGCATCAGTCTGTCCTCCAGCTATAAGAAAATAATTTATGTATTTCTAAGCGCATTTTCACGCTGAAAAGTCGATTTGTTGAATTGATTGTATAGTTGTTGTGATATAATCAAATGCGATCCAATTTCCGGAAGGTGAGAGAATGAAAAGTAAAATTACTTCAAAAGGCAGGGCGATGACCGCCGCCGTGTGTGCGCTTTCGTGCGCCCTGATAATCCTCGGCACATTTATAAAAATACCTCTGCCGATGATATCGATAACCTTGCAGCTCGAATTTGTTCTGCTCTCTGCGATGCTGCTCGGCACGTGGCGCTCGTCGCTGAGCGTCGCGGCGTATATTATCCTCGGTCTCTGCGGCGTGCCCGTGTTCACTTACGGCGGGGGAATCGGCTGCGTGCTCAAGCCGTCCTTCGGATTTATAATCGGCTTCCTTGTCGCGTCCGCCGTCACGGGATTCATCGTCGAGCATCTAAAGGAGCGCACATTCTGGAAGCTCTTTTTCGCCGCGCTCGCGGGCACTGTGATAATATATATTATCGGTACTGTATATTTTTATTTTATCACCCGGCTTTATCTCAATACATATCCGGGCTTCATGAAGATGATGAGCGCCTGCGTGTTCACGACCTTCCCGAAGGACGCCGTGTTCTGCCTGCTGCTCGCGTTCATCGCAAAGCGGATCTATCCCGCGATAAGAAAGTATATCACCTGCTGACTATCGAATAGCCAAGAGTGATCTCGGCAGTGTTGCCGAGACTGTCCGTGTCCGTCTCAACCGCCTTGAGATAGACCAGCGCACATTCCTGCCCGCTGCGCGACTGCCAGTCGGCGAGGCGTATAACGGTGCGGAATATCGAGAGCGGTCTGCCGTTTGAAGAAACGGCGGAATTGACTCGCTCAAATCTTGTTTGTGGCACAGCGTAAGTTTTGATAAAAGCCGCTTCCTCGCAGCTTCCGGGCTGCGGCGCGAAGCGGCTGTTTTTCATCGTCCAGAGGGCAAGACTGTGCCTGAGCTGACGCTCGTCCATCAGAGATAACATAGCTCTGACCCTCCATGCCGTATGGCTTTTTTATTTGCAGACTTTTGCGTATATCTCCTGCGTGACCTTTTTCATCTCGTCCATCTGCTTCTCCATGTCCTCAACGAGCTTGAACTGCGTGCGGGCGCGGACAAGATTGTGCTCGGGATAGTCGATGCGGAAATAAGTGTCGCCGTTGAGATAGTCCCCAAGGAAACGCATTCCGCATTCGAGCGTCATGAGCTTCGACGAGAAGGGGAGATATTCAATTTCCGCGTCGGTCAGACTCTTGCCGGCGGCGGAAAGATAGCCCTCGGTGTAGACTTTGTAGAGCTCAATGTCGAAGTTCACTTTGCCGAGGTCTTTCTCGTCCTCGGCGGCGGTGCTTGCGCCGAAGCGGATGCTGTCGCCGAAATCGTAGAGCGAGAGTCCGGGCATGACCGTGTCGAGGTCGATAACGCAGATGCCCTCGTCGGTCTTGTTGTCGAACATGACGTTGTTGAGCTTCGTGTCGTTGTGGGTGACTCTCAGCGGCAGCTCGCCGTTGTTGAGCATATCGACGAGAATGCCCGTGTCGCCCTCACGCGAGAGAACAAAGTCGATCTCTTCCTGCACGCCCGCCGCGCGACCTTTGAGATCATCGCTGACAGCCTTTTTGAAGTCGGCAAAGCGGGAGCGGGTGTTGTGGAAGTTCGGTATGGTCTCGTGGAGCGTGTTGCTCGGATAGTCCGCAAGCAGGCACTGGAAAGTGCCGAAAGCCTTTGCGGCGTTGAAGAATGTTTTCGGGTCGTCAATGGACTGGCAGGCGTGAGCGCCGGTGATGAAATTGTAGCATCTCCAGCATTCGCCGTTCTCTGTTCTGAAATATGGCTTGCCGCCCTTTGTGAAGAACACCCTGAGGCATTCGCGCTCCGGGTCGCCGCCGCGCTCGATAACTATGTTGCGCAGATATCCCGTGACTCCGACGATGTTTTCCATCAGTTCGTCGGGGTTCTTGAAAACATTCGTGTTTATCAGCTGAACAAGGTAGCTTGTGTTGCTGCCGTCAGCATTCTTGAAATCGAGAACAAAAGTGTTGTTTATATGACCGTCGTTTGAAACGCGGTAGTCGATATATTCTCCCTCAAAACCGAATTCATCGATTACCTGCTGCAGCGGAAAGGGAGTGTTCTGCGTTTGCATCTGTATCACCTTTTGATTATTTTGATAGTGCCGAACCTTTCGGGATTGTGAAAGCCGAGAGAAGCGCTGTCAACGGGGAAGAGCGCACCGTAGTGCGGGTTCGGGGAGTCGTCGGCGCATTTATAGAAGTTGCCGCGTATCTCACCCTCGCCGACCGAAAAATCGCAGCCGTAGAGCGACGATATCAGTTTTTCCGGGATGAACAGCTCAGCATGCCAGCCCTTTTTGTCCGTGTAAACTCCTGCGCTGACGCGCGGGGTCTCTGCGCTCAGTTCTTTTATGAACACGCGGCCGTTTCTCTCGCTTCCGAACTGCGACAGATAAGCGCCGTTTGGATTCATCTCGAAGTTTATGTATTCGCTGCGCCCGCTGACGGGAGCAAGGAACACTTCGAGGCAGCTGTCGGTATATACCGGATCGTCGCGCTTTGTGTATCTCGCGAGCACAGGGCTTTCGGAGCTTTCAAGAAAAGCATAGTAGCCCTCGTTTTTCACCGCGCAGAACCGCACGGAGCTCTCCGGGCGCGAATATCCGTCTTTTTCCCAGTGGAAAGAGCTTATCTCAAACCGGGGAATAAGCTCTTTCTCCGGTAAACTATCAAATATAAAAGTGTTGCAGCCGTTCATATCAGAGCTTCTCAACGATAGCCTTGGTGTCTCTGGCTATGAGCAGTTCCTCGTTGGTGGGCAGAACGAAGACGCGGACCTTTGAATCCGGGGTCGAAAGCTCGCCCTCCTTGCCCTTTCTGAGCTCGAGGTTCTTCTCGCAGTCGATTTTGACGCCGAGATATGTAAGATGCTTGCAGACATCTTCGCGCAGGTCGCAGGTGTTCTCGCCGATGCCGCCGGTGAAGACTATTGCGTCAACGCCGTCCATCGCGGCAACATATGCGCCGATGAACTTGCGGATCTGATAGCGCTGGATGCTTCTTGCAAGAGCGGCTCTCTCGTTGCCTGCCTCTGCGGCGGCGAGAACATCTCTGTCGTCGCTCGATACGCCGGAGATGCCGAGAACGCCGGACTTCTTGTTGAGGATTTCAGCTGTCTCTGCGGGAGTCCAGCCCTCTTTCTCCTGAAGATAGGTGATAGCCGAGGGATCAACTCCGCCGCAGCGCGAGCCCATGATAAAGCCGTCGAGGGGAGTAAGCCCCATGCTCGTGTCGATAACCTTGCCGTCCTTGATAGCGGTTATGGAAGAGCCGTTGCCGAGGTGGCAGGTGATGAGCTTTATGTCCTTGAGGTCAACGCCCATAACCTCCGCGCAGCGAGCGCTGACGAAGCGGTGCGATGTGCCGTGGAAGCCGTAGCGGCGAACCTTGTACTTCTCGTAGTACTCATAGGGCAGCGGGAAAAGGAATGCCTCGGGGGGCATGGTCGAATGGAAAGCGTTGTCGAAAACAACAACCTCCGGAACATCTTCGCCGAATACCTCGCGGCAGGCACGGATGCCCTGGATGTGGGCGGCGTTGTGCAGAGGAGCGAGATCACACAGGCTCTCGATGCCGGCGATAACATCCTCGTCAACAAGAACGCTCTCTTTGAACAGAGAACCGCCCTGGACTATGCGGTGACCGACAGCGGAAATGTCGGAGAGATTGTCGATAACCTTGCAGTCGCCCGAAGTAAGAGCCTTCTTGACTTCGAGGAAAGCCGCGGTGTGGTTTTCGAGGGTCACCTCGTATTTGAACCATCTGCCGTCTGTGGTCGAGCCGCTGATTCTGCCGTCGATACCGATACGCTCGCAGATGCCCTTTGCTATAAGCTGCTCGCCGTCCATGTCGATGAGCTGATATTTAAGCGATGAGCTTCCGGCGTTGATAACAAGAATTTTCAAGAGTATTGCCTCCAAATAAAAAGATTTGCTTGAAACAAGCACGTTACTGATATATTATATATATTATAAGAGGATTTTTCAAGCAGTTCTTGCATAATTCCCCTGTCTTATTGTCGAAAAACGGAAAAGGAGTGAGTCCGTGAGCACCGCAGGCATCGTTGCCGAATATAATCCGTTCCATAACGGCCACGCATATCATATAGCCCGCACGCGCGAAAACGGCGCGTCTGCGGTTGTGTGCGTGATGAGCAGTTGGTTTGTCCAGCGCGGAGAGACTGCGCTGATGCACCCGAACGCCCGCGCACGCATGGCTCTGATGAACGGCGCGGATCTCGTCGTTTCGCTCCCTGCCCCGTGGGCGTGCGCCGCGGCGCAGACCTTTGCGAGGGGTGCCGTCGGGCTGCTCGACGCCATGGGCTGCGTTGATACGCTGAGCTTCGGCAGCGAATGCGCCGATATAGAGCTTCTGCGAGCCGCTTCACACGCGGTTGATGATTACACCGTGCGCGAGAGTATGCGCGCAAACCTGCTCTCCGGCGTGAGTTTTGCTTCGGCGAGACAGCGTGCCGTGGAAGAACTCGATCCCCGCGTCGCATCGGTGCTCTCGTCGCCGAACGATACGCTCGCCGTCGAATATATCCGCGCGATAGATACGCTCAAATCAGAGCTTGCTCCGTTCGCCGTCAGGCGCGAGGGAGCAGGACATGACAGCGGCGAAGCGGTGAACTCATTTGCGAGCGCGTCGCTTATACGCTCCAGAGTGAGAGCGGGCGAGGGCTTTGCCGATCTCATGCCCGAAAGTGCCGCAGAGATACTCGAAGCAGAGATAGAGGCGGGCAGAGCGCCGGCGGATATCAACGCTCTCGAAAAAGCCGTTCTTGCGTGCCTGCGTATCTCAACGCCCGAAAAAATAGCCGCAGTGCCGGATATCTCGGAGGGACTTGAAAACCGCATATATTCTGCCTCGCGCAGTGCATCTTCGCTCGATGAGCTTTATTCTCTCGCCAAGACCAAACGCTATTCCCATGCGCGGATAAGGCGCGCCGTTGCGGCTCTTCTGCTCGGCATCGAGGCGTCCGACTGCGAGGGCATACCGCCGTATATCCGCGTGCTCGGCTTCAACGCCATCGGACGCGAAAAGCTGCGCGCCATGCGTTCGAGCGCAAAGCTGCCGATAGTTATGCGCGCGGCGGATATAAAAAAGCTCGGCGAACGCGCCAAGCGTATCTCTTCCATCGAAGAGCGCGCCGCCGACCTGTTCTCTCTCTCTCTGCCGTCGATAATGCCGTGCGGAGCGGAATACACAGACGAGATAGCGGTCATCTGACCGTTTCTTGAATAAAAAAACTAAGGAGATTTTGTTTGAGACTTATCACAAAATCATTGGAGAGTGTGCGCTGACCGGGAGGTCGGCAAATAAAAAACACACTCTGCCGTTCCTCCCGCGAGCCATGATCTTCAGGAGGAAAAATGAATCGCGAAAACAAACGCAAACAGTACGAAAAAGGTTATTATAAGACTCACGCCTGCAACGAGACCTTTGTCTGCAAAGTGTGCGGGCGCACTGTAGTGCCGCAGGGCGCGGGCAGCGACCACAGAAACCACTGCCCGAACTGCCTTTCGAGCCTGCATGTTGATATCGAGCCCGGAGACAGAGCTTCGGACTGCGGGGGAATCATGGACCCCATAGCGGTCTGGGTGAGAAAAAACGGCGAGTGGGCGATAGTCCACCGCTGCCGCAGATGCGGTGCGATGTCCTCAAACCGCGTCGCCGCGGACGATAACCCGATGAAGCTGATGAGCATAGCGATGAAACCGCTGTGCTCCCCGCCGTTCCCGATAGAGCGCATCAGAGAACTGACTGCACTTATGGGCGGCGACGGAACCGACGAATAACCGAAAAGAAGGAAACAACGGAACTCGGCATTTTTGCCGGCTCCGTTGTTTTCGTTTTGCGTTTTGAGTATCTTTTCGAACAGAGGGCTGCCGCGTTCGGATGCAGAAAGCGTTTTTTGACCCGAAGCTGTATAGGCATACCGCGAGCGGGCAAAAGACGCTTAAAAAATAAAGGTCATGATCCGCGTTGTTGTCCGTGGATTATGACCTCTGTATTTTTGCTCTTTGGTCTGCGCTGAATGCGGCAGTCCTTAGTCTTCGTTCTTCTTGCTTGCGCGTCTCGCGATAAGCTCGTTGAGGATTCTTGTGTGTTCCTCATCGGTGAGCGAATACTTGAGAGTGGGGATAGCGGAGAGCAGCATACCGATTGCGGGCGGAATAGAAATAAGCAGGAACATCGCCATGGCATATTTTCCGTCGTTTGCCTCGAAGAAATGATATTTGCCTTCGGTAAGGGCAAGGTTCAGCTCCTCGATGTGCTTGTCTGTGTAGCTGACAGCCGAATAAACAAAACCGGAGATAAGCGAAGAAACGCCCATCGAAAGCTTTGTGATGAAGGACTGACCGGAGAAGAAAACGCCGTCGGTGCGGACACCGTTCTTGTATTCCTCGTAGTCGACGCAGTCAGCGATCATAATAGACTGAAGAATGTTTATCGAGCCCATAGCCCAGGAGGCTGCGAACATCATTACAGCCATCAGGAAGACATAGAACATGCTCTGCATGAGGTTGCCGCCTGCGAGCTTATAAACAACGAAAATCAGTGCAAAGGGAATGGCGCCGATTATAGAATAGAAGTTGTAAAGCTGCTTTTTGCCGAACTTTGCGGACATCTTCGGCGTGGCGGCAGTACCGATGATCATACCGCCGAGAAGGCCGATAGCCATAACCAGAAGCTGAACTATCTTTATAACCTGAAGCTTGCCGTCAACAATGAGGTTGGCAAGGTTGTTGTCGAAGAAATAGTACATGACGAGCGACAGGCCGACGATTGAAAGAAGCTGAATGGGGCTTCTGAGAATGCCCGAGATAAGAAGCTTTCTGAACGGAGCGTTGGAAAGCGCAATCTTGAAGTTCTCTTTCATCGTGTATTTCTTCTCGGACTGCTGAACCCTCTCTTTGACGGAGAAGCCGGCAAACTGGAAAAGAATTGTCGCAAATACGGTAAGTATAACGGCGATTATGATATACGACATCTTATCCGCATGGAGAACGTCAAGACCTCTCTTCTCCTGAAGCATGGGGGAGAGAGCCTTGCCGGCGAAAGTGATGAGCATACCGATAGCGCCGAGGTTTGCGACTATACGGGCGAGCGAAAGAGCCTTCGCTCTGTCGTTTTCATCCTCTGTCATAAGCGAAGTTACGCCCCAGAGCGGAATGTCGCCGACGGTGTAGGACATACCCCAGAGAATGTAGGAGATCGCCGCCCATGCGATAATCAGTACATGCGCACCGGTCGATGTGTAGTCGGTGTATGTCTTGTTGCAGAATGTAAGAATTGTGATGATTCCGATCGGAATCGGGATGAACATAAGATAGGGCTTGCATTTGCCCCACTTTGTTCTGGTGTGGTCAACGATCGAACCCATCATCGGGTCATTGATCGCGTCCCAAACGCGGGCAATGAAGAATATTATTGATATAGCCATTGCCGGTAAAAAAATAATTGACTGCCAGTAGTACTGGAGTCCGCCTGCGACAACATTATAGATAATGTTCTGTCCGGCGAGACCGACCAGATAACCGGCCAGTTCTTTGCCGGTGTAGGTGCTGTGCTTGATAGCCCCACTCGGCGCCTGGTTCTTTCCTTTGCTCATTTCTACCTTCCTTTTGTGTAATACTTTATGTGCAAGTCTTTACACATAATCTCAGATTATTATACCATGTGTAAAAAGGCTTTTCAAGCGCACAAATATATTTAGGCATGTTCAACAAAAGGGGGAGCGGCGAATTGTTGAACATGCCTATCTGTATTATTGAATATTTTCAAAACGAAACTCAAAAGGTAAAAATAATTGAATTTTGTCGATACGAGTTATTTCAGGCTGTCGATATTTTTGACAACGTGCTCTTTTATCGCCGCGAATGTCTCGTCGCTTATATCGTGCTCGAGCTTGCATGCATCCTCGACCGCGACCTCTTCGCTGACGCCGAGGCGGATCAGCAGATTCGAGAGCACGGTGTGCCGCTCATATATCTTGTGTGCGACCTCGAGTCCCGCGTCGGTGAGCGTGAGATATCCGTCCTTGTCCATGAGGAGATAGCCGCCCTGCTTGAGAAGTCCCACGGCGCGGCTGACGCTCGGCTTGGAAAAGCCCATGTATTCCGCGACATCGAGCGAGCGCACGACGCCTTTTTTTGAAAGTATATATATTGTTTCGAGATACATCTCGCCGGATTCCTGCAGGTGCATCTTATCCCTCCGTCCGTTAAATCTGCATATATTAATGATATCACGCGCCTGCCCGAAAATCAATATGTCTTTGTGCCGTGCTTTTTGACAATATTATCGGTTAGCATACGCTAATCGTTTGTGGATGTTGCCGAATTTGTCAGTCCGTCAATAAAACAGGCAGAATTTATATTGACACGGGACGAAGAATAGTTTACCATATAGTTTGGTTAGCGGGAGCTAATCAATTTTTAAAGCTTGTGGTTAGCGAATGCTAATCAAATGTTTTGCACTTCATTGCGGGAGGAAAACCATGACAAACCGAAGAACCCTTACGGCGTCAAATATACGCTACCTTCTGACAATGAAGGAGCTCGATAGAGACGGATGCGGAGTCCGCTGCGTCGATCTTGCCTCGGCGCTCAATCTGTCAAAGCCGAGCGTGCACAATATGATGGACACTTTTTCGGAACTCGGGATAATCAGCAAAACCTCTTACGGAGTGGCGCATTTTACCGATTCGGGCAACGATACCGCACGCCGCTACGGTCATTATTATGAGATAGTTTCGGAGAGCCTGCGATGTATGTTCCCCGATATGGGGGATCTGCAGATGGCTGTGTGTTCTCTGCTCTCGGAGGTTCCGCAGGACAGCCTCGAACACATGAGCAGAAGATATGAGCAAGAAAGGGAGAAAAGCAATGGCAGTAGTAAAGTTTGAAAATGTGAGCCGTGTCTATAAAAGCGGCGACCACGAACTCAAGGCTCTCGATTCGGTGAATATGGAGCTCGAAGAGGGAAAATTTGTTGTTATCCTCGGTCCCAGCGGCGCGGGAAAGAGCACGCTT
>DKDF01000044.1:9422-10668 GCA_002451755.1 Ruminococcaceae bacterium UBA6855 | reverse complement strand
TTGTGTTTCCGTCCCTCGGCTGTCGTTTCATTGCTCTGAATGACGGCGTTGACACGCTCCGCAAGAACAACGAGATGCTGGTCATTCTGAAAAATGTGATGAATGACCTCTATGCGCGGGACACCAGCAGCAAGATCAAGGCTGTCAAACTGTCCACGTTCAAGAGCGGCAAGTATGTCGGCTGCTATGCGCCCCTCGGTTATAAGAAAAGCGAAGCGGACAAGCACGTTCTTGAGATCGACCCGGTAACTGCTCCCGTGGTGCGGCACATCTTTGATCTGCGCTTGCAGGGGTACGGTTTCCGCAAGATTGCTTTGCAGCTCAACGCAGAAAAAGTCCCAGCGCCAAGGAGCTTT
Organism: Ruminococcaceae bacterium UBA6855; assembly: GCA_002451755.1. Classification (GTDB taxonomy): domain Bacteria; phylum Bacillota; class Clostridia; order Oscillospirales; family Acutalibacteraceae; genus CAG-177. The sequence goes on along the minus strand of DKDF01000044.1, from coordinate 10,312 downwards.
TACTACATGGCGGAGGGACGGGAAAACCTGCGGGGCGAAACGCCGTACTGGAATGATGTGACCGTGAAAACCATCCTCCGCAACGAGGTTTACATCGGTCACATGGTACAGAACAAGACCGGCACAGTGTCCTACAAAAACCACAAGCAGGTCAGCAAACCGGAGAGCGAATGGATCAAGGTGGAGAACACCCACGAGCCGCTGATCTCGCAGGAGACGTGGGACGCTGTGCAGCGAATGGACAATCACCCTGCCAGAGGGCGCAGCGGCAAGAGCGGCACGATTGCCCTGTTTGGCGGACTGCTTCGGTGTATGGACTGCGGCTCATCCATGCGGTATATGCGGGACTACCGCAAAAAGGTTTCCGCGAAGGAACCGGAGTACAAGGCGTATGTCTGCAACCGCTATGCGTCGGGCGGTAAAAATGCCTGTTCGTCCCATTACATCAACCAAAAGGTGCTGACGCAGATCGTCATGACGGACATTCGCTGCAAGGCGATGTGGGCGCAGAACAGCCGTGAAACGCTGAGAATGCAGCTTCTGGCGAGGGAGCAGAACGCCAGCGTGGAGCGCACTAAAACATTGCAGGCGGAGCTGACCGCCATCGGCAAACGACTTCCGGAGCTGGATAAGCTGATTCAGTCTGCCTATGAGGATAAGGTTTTGGGGCGCATCCCGGAAAGTGTGTGTGTCAATCTGCTCAACCAGTACGAGGCCGAGCGTCGGGAAAAGCAGGACCGCCGCAAGGAGTTGACGGAGCAGCTTGCAGCCAGCCGTGAAACGGAATCCTCCGTGGACGCATGGCTGGACATGATGCAGGATTATTCCCAGCTTGAGGAATTAGACCGTCCCACACTGGTGCGGCTGCTCCAGAAAATCGAGATCAGCGA
>DKDF01000044.1:1798-9317 GCA_002451755.1 Ruminococcaceae bacterium UBA6855 | reverse complement strand
TCTTTATTCGAGGTTGACTAATATAAAACTCGCCCGCCGCGGCACATAAAGCACCGGGCGGGCTTAATTTATCAGACCTCTATATAATACGGGCAGATATCCTCGTAGCTGCCGTCCTTCATTCTGAAGCCGCCGGGGATAGTGCCGAGCTGTTTGAAGCCGATGCGCTCATAGAGATGGCGCGCGTGGATGTTTGTCCTGACGACGGCGTTGAACTGGAGCACTCTGAACCCCTCGTCATGAGCCCGGCGGATGCAGTCGAGCACCAGCTTTTCGCCGATGTGCTGACCCCTGCTTTTGGATGAGACCGCGTAGCTCGCGTTGCAGATATGCCCGCACCTGCCAATGTTATTCGGGTGCAGGATATAGAGCCCGAGCACCTTTCCGTCAACCTCGGCGACGCCGCAGTAAGTCTGCGCGGCGAAGAATTTTTCCCCGCCGACGCTGTCGAGCGTCTCCTCCTGCGGAAAAGCCACGCCGTCCTCGACTACCTCATTCCATACGGCGATCATTTCCGGGAGATCGCCGTTTTTATATTTTCTGATTGTTACTTCGCTCATTTTATCCCCTCCGGGAGATTTTTAAAGAAATGCTTTTATACCGTGGTCGAGGGCGATTATGTCGCCGAACGGGGCGAGCGGCGTCTTGTTCCAGCGATTTCCGCTTATCTTCACCGCCGAGCAGCAGTCGCCGAGGCGGATGCGCCCGCATCTCAAATCAATTCCGTCAATACTCCGCGTGTTGATTATTTTATTATTTGTAATATTCAAGCCCGAGACATTGTCGGCGCGGAGTATATAATTTTCGCAGTTTATGAAGCGGTTGGAGTCGACGGTTATATTCGAAAACGCCGCGACCTGCGCTCCGCTGCCCGCGATATTCGTCTCTATTCTGATGGCGGAATCCCAGCCACTGTAGCAGCCGAGCTTGAATTCGTTGTTACGGATAACAAGATTGTTGACTCCCGTGCCCTCGTACCAAAAGCCGGGCATGATATCCATAACTATTTTTATCTGCTGGCCCATTATTTTATAGAATCGGTTGTTCTCGCAGAGTCCGTTGTCGCTCTGGAGCAGCAGTCCGCGTGCGCGGTGCTCGTGGAAATAGTTGTTTGAAATAACATAATTTCCGCTGTCGCAGTCGGCGATATACATTATTGTATCGGCGGCTATCTCTTCGGGCAGTGTTCTGTCGAAGCTTATCACTCCGTCGGCGGAGATATCGGTTATCTTCGCTTCAAAATCTATGTCGGCATAGGTGCCGAGCTTGAATTTCATCGTGTCGCCGATACTCAGCAAATACTGATTCGCATACACCGTGAGCGCATTGTCGGACACGCGCTGTTTTATATAAAGAAGATTGTCGTGGACATTGAGCGAGTCGTCGCCCATATAGCTGAAATCGCAGCCGGAAACTCTGAAATGCCCGTTCGTGTCCGCGATATGCACGCCGTCGGCGGTCGCCGAGATGTGGCGAGTTTTTTCATATCCCGGGCGGATGCCTATGGACGAATTCAGTATCTGATAGCGGCTGACGCGCTGAGTGAAGAGCCAGCCCATGCCGGCGGCGGAATATATCTTCACGCCGTCAAAGGTAATATTCTCCGACGCGCCGCAGACCGAGAATATCTGCGAGCCGTAGACATAGTGGCGCACAAGATAACATTCGCGGTTTTTGAATTCGTCGAGCGAGCCATCGTGGGTCACTCTCAGAACATTTTTGTCGACTTTTTCAATACTTTTGATTATCTCGGGGTGCTGATAAATATAATTTTCTTTGCTCTCGCCCGCCGCGCCGAAGGTCAGCGTCTCGGGGTCGAGCTGAGTCATCGCCATGACGGCGATATCCTCCGGCACTTCGTCAAGCTCGGTAAAGCGCATATCAAACGTGTGCTTTATCACATTTCGCTTTTCGATTTTAACAACGGAAGCGAGACGGGATTCGTCCCATGCCCAGTCTACGGCGAGACCTTTTATCTCGAAGTTTTCGCATCCGCTTATCTCGAAATATCTGTCGCAGTCAAAGACGAACACCGCGCCCTCGGCATCGATTAGAACATCTTTAAGAGAATTCAGACCGATAGTGTTCTGCGGTGAAAAGCGATATTCCCCGGCGTCTATTACAAGGCGCGTACCCGGATTCCTGCGGCAGTAATCGATCGCGCGGCAGAAAGCGTCCGTGTTGTCCTGCGCGTCACTGCTCATGCCGAAGCTTGAAGCATATATTGTCTTCAAATTTTCCGCGTTCGGGCGGGAGATATAAAACACCGAGTCGTCAACGCCGACAACTTTGTCATATACCGAAAGCTCCGACGGCGCGGGCTCGCTCTCGTGCGGAAGCTCGCCTTTTGGCGGCACAACGGTCAGCGGGATATTGAACACCGGCGCGAGCGCGATAACAATCGCCACGAGGGCAGAGAGAATACACTGCATATTTCTTCCTCCGTAATGTTTATATGCCAAAGTATACCACACAATAAAAAAAGCCGCAACAAAAAAACGGGACCGCCCGAAAGCAGTCCCGCGTTGCAGAACACTATTTATTTTTTTATAACATGCCATTCGCAGAATCGCTTCGCCATCATCGCGTCGTCGTACTTGCTGTCGACATACTGACCTATCTGCGTTGTTGCAGCTATCCCCGCGCGGCGGTCTTTCCAGCGCACCATGCACACGAGGGTAAAAGAGAGATTGATTATCATGAATATCGACACCGCGGCGCACGCTACTTTCCAGCCCGTGCCCTGCATGCGCGCGAACATTTTTTTGAGCTTCGGCACGACCATATAGGCGAAGATAACGCCCGCAAGTCCCCAGAGCAGAGTCATTTTCAGGCAGATGAGACCCTTGTAGTTCATAAAGCTTTTCGAGTAGTCCCACGCTTTCATGCCCATGCCGTATTCGAGCAGCAGCCCGCAGGCGAGCTCAAAGACCGTAGCGACTATCGCGATGACGCAGAACCGGGCGACAACGCCCTTGAAGCCTCTGCTTCTTATCTTTTCGCCGCTTATGTAAAACATAACCGCGCCTATGCCGTAAATCAGGCAGAACGGACCCCAGATAGTCACAACATGCGTCTCCCAGTGACCGAAAACCAGCCTGCACCATGTGCCCTCGAGCAGAACGCCGAGCACATTGCCGAACATGAACAGCCAGAACATATTGCAGTAAGTCACGCCGTCCTTCTTCATCTCGGCAAGACCCTCATGCCTGTCTTTCACGGTATCGCCTCCTGTCTTTGCTTTCTATAATATAACAGGAAATTCGACTTTTTTACTTCAAATATGATGATATTTCTTAATTGTTTACATTTTATTTGATTTTTATAACATTGCAAGCGCCGCTTGACAAATGCAAACGCCGCTTTCTTGCGGACGGCATACTTCTTTGATATAATTGAACCACAAAAGGGAGGAGAAAAGCTATGACGATCGGATATAGAATACAAACTCTGCGAAAAGAGCGCGGTATGTCCCAGGAGGAGCTTGCAAACAAACTCTCGGTCAGCCGCCAGACGGTCAGCCAGTGGGAGACCGGGCAGACTGCGCCGAGCATCGACAATATATATACATTAAAAGATATCTTCGGCGTGTCGTTCGACGCGCTCATGTCGGAGCAGCAGACGGAAAGCCCGCAAAAAGCGCCTGCGGCAGTAATCCCGCATAAACACGGCGAAATAACATACACCCCGGAGGATATAAAATCCGCAACGCGCATTGTTTTCATGCCGCGTATTCTAAGAACGTTGTTCGTCGCGGTGCTTTTTACCATAGTTCTTTCTGCGTCCGTCATCGGCGACGACAGAATCGACATTCCGGGCTTTTGCATCGCCGCGCTGATTTTTACTATAGTCGTCCTTATCAAACAGATAATCGGGGCCGCCTCTTACAGAAAGAGTGCCATACAAAAAAGTGCAGACAGAAAATACGAATACGACCTCTATGCGGACAGAATGGTGATAACCGTCATGCGCCGCGGCGAGCTTTCGAGCCGATTTGTCGTGCGTTACGGCGATGTGTCCAAGATTCTCGAAAATCAGACGCATGCAGTGTTTGTCCACGGAGGAAATTTATTTATCCTGCGTAAATCGGAACCGCTGTGCGACGCGGTCAGGCCGTATATAGGCGCGGGAAAAAACACAGTCGCAGCGTCCGGCAAGGGGAAAGCGATATCAATCCTGCTGATAATCCTCTCCATACTCTGCCCGTTTTTCGCGCTCACCGCCCTTGAAGCCGCGGTTCCGGATGTTCCGTCAAGCTTCGCTTTGGGCGAAGCCGTGAACAAGATGTGGATTTTCTATCTTTTCCTCCCGATACCGACAGCGTCAATAATCTTCGGTTTTTATCAAAACAAAAAGGGTATACACAATATCAGAAATATAGTTGTCGGGCTGATTCTCGCGGTCATCCTTGCGGTCTACGGTTCGTTTACGCCGATTTTCAAAGATTCATACATATCCGACAATCTTGCCGCCGAAAAATACGCCGCAGAGATAAATATCGAGCTTCCGCAGAGCGAAAAATGCGTAATCAACAAGCTGTTCGAGGGTGAGGTACGCTCATCGGTACTCTGCGAAAAGACGAGCTTCGACGCATTTTTTCAAAAAGCGGAGAACGACGACCGCTGGAAAAAAGAGCTGCCGACCGAGCTTCAGGGCTGCGCCCCGGCTTTTACGCTCGGCGAATACGACCTCTGTCTTATCTATAATGCCGACACCGGTGAGTTCAACACTCTCCCCGAGAAAAGCGGCGAATATCACTTTATCTTCATCGCCGCCAAAAAATCCGACCGCACGCTTGAAATAGCGGACTACACGCACAAATTCACTGCGTCAGGGCAGTCTCTCCCTGGCGCTGCCTGATCTTTCGCCAGTTGATGAAGCCGTAGCAGTCATTGATAAAGAACACCGAGAAGCAGACCGTCATCGGCAGATACGACGGGTCGTCGACAGTTGCCATTATCCACATAATAATTAATACAATGTCGTTTGAGGCATAGCCGAGCCCATAGAGCGGCGAGCGCAGGAGTGTGAGCGACGCGGCGATAAAGCTCGTTGCGACGGAGACGGTGCTTATCGCGAGCTTCGCGGTGTTGAAATATTTCAGAATAAAATAGAACGCCGCAGTCACCGCCGCTGTAAGAATAATCAGCACCGCCCACTTTTTCGCCCCAACATGCGCCACTTTCACCTCGTTTTCGCCCTCTTTATACGGATGCCGAAACCAGGATATTGCCGCGGCGAGAGCTATCGGCGCGGTCATGCCGAGATAGGTTATCATCTCGCCGTAGTAGCGAAACTTAAAAGAAATCACGGAATAGAATATGCTGAAAACAACGGTCAGCACCTGACCGACCGGGTCGCCCTTTGCGTTGAGAATAAGCGAAGTGACTCCGATGAGCGATGCAATAAGGGTGAGATAATCCCGCTCCCGCGAAAACATAAACGACACCGTAACCAGAATAAGCGACCCGAGCCAAATTGCCCATTCGTGCTTTTTGAATGTCTTAAACGGATTCTGATAGTTTTTCATGCTGTACCTCCAAAAAAATAAGCACCCGCCATCTCGTCTTCTAAGACCTAACGACGAGATACGAATGCTTCATTACCCGGTGGCAATCTACTTATTGGTTTTTGGGTATTATATCAGTCGGCGCGAAATTTGTCAAGTGGCGAAGCGAAAAGAATTGCGGCGATTATTTTTATACAGTCAACCGCTATAAACAGCACCGACCCCCGATTATCCCGGAGGTCGGTGTTTTACTATACAATTTATTATACAATATAATCCTTGTATCTTTCGAGGAGCTTCGCGTCCGCGGTGACGGTCATCAGCAGTCCGTCCGGGCGGTATTCCTCGCGGTCGAGCGCACCCTTTTCGCGCAGGAGCGCGGCATCCGACCCCATGGAATAGGGGAGCAGGAGCGTGACCTTTTTGCGCGTGGGCGGCAGTGCCCTGACCATCTCGTTTAAGAGCCTGTCCAGTCCCTCGCCCGTGAGCGCGGATATCTTGACGCTGTGCAGTCCTGCCGAGAGCCATGAGAGATCCGGCGCGGCGTCGCACTTGTTGAACACGGCGATTATAGGCTTGCCCTTGCATCCGAGCTCTTCGAGAAGCCTGTTCGTAACCTCAAGATGCTCGGCGCAGTCCGGCGACGAAGCGTCGCAGACGTTGAGTATCAGCGTCGCGCTCGCCGCCTCTTCGAGGGTCGATTTGAATGCCTCGACAAGCCCGTGCGGCAGGCGGCGGATGAATCCGACCGTGTCTATGAGCATAACTCTTCTGCCGTCCGGCAGAGTCAGAGCGCGGGAGGTGGGGTCGAGGGTCGCAAAGAGCTTGTCCTCCGCGAGCACGCCCGCCTGGGTCAGCGCGTTCATCAGCGTTGATTTTCCGGCGTTTGTGTAGCCGACTATGGCGACTGTCTCGACTTCGTCCTTTTCGCGGCGTTCGCGCGCGAGCTTCCTGCGGCGTGAGAGCGCCTCAAGCCCGTCTTCAAGATTTTTTATCCTGCGGCGGATGTGGCGGCGGTCGGATTCGAGCTTCGTTTCACCCGGTCCGCGCGTGCCGATTCCTCCGCCGAGGCGCGACATGCTCGTTCCCTTGCCGCCGAGGCGTGGGAGCAGATATTTCAGCTGCGCCAGCTCGACCTGCAATTTGCCCTCACCGCTTCTTGCGCGCGCGGCAAAGATATCGAGTATCAGCTGCGTGCGGTCAACGACGCGCACATCGGTTATGTCTTCAATATTCCTCTGCTGTGAGGGAGTCAGCTCGCTGTCGAAGATAAGCAGATCGACGTCGTTGTCGGCGCAGAAGGTCTTTATCTCCTTGAGCCTGCCCGAGCCGATGAAGGTCGCGGAGTCGGGAGTCTCGCGCCGCTGAGTCACGCGCGCTTCGACCTCGGCGCCGGCGGTCTTTGCCAGCTCCTCAAGCTCGTCGAGCGACGCCTCGCAGTCATATTCGCCCAGATCCACGCCGACAAGCACGGCGGTCTCGGGCTTTTGTATATTTTCAAAAAGTTCCGTCAAACCGGTTCCTTTCCGAACAGCTTATTCCAGACCGTTGGGGTTTTGCGACTGCCAGCGCCACGAGTCGGCGCACATATCGTCGATATCATACTGCGCCTGCCAGCCGAGCACTTCCTTTGCCTTTGTCGCGTCCGCATAGCAGCAGGCGACATCACCCGCGCGGCGGGGAGCTATTCTGTAGTTGATTTTGATTCCCGACGCTTTTTCAAAAGCCTTGACAACGTCGAGCACGCTGTAGCCCTTGCCGGTGCCGAGGTTATAGACCTCGCAGCCCTTGACTTTGAGCAGTCTGTCGAGAGCCTTTATGTGACCTATTGCCAGGTCGACAACATGGATGTAGTCGCGCACACCCGTGCCGTCCGGGGTCGGGATAGTCGTTGCCGCAGACGTTGAGGCACTCGAGCTTGCCGATGGCAACCTGAGTGATATAGGGCATGAGGTTGCCGGGGATTCCGTTGGGATCTTCGCCGATGCGCCCGCTCTTGTGCGCGCCGAT
>DKDF01000044.1:1444-1771 GCA_002451755.1 Ruminococcaceae bacterium UBA6855 | reverse complement strand
CGCCGATGGGATTGAAGTAGCGGAGGATGGACACGCCCCACTCGCTGTCGGAAACGCACAGATCCTGAAGTATCTGCTCGATGAAATACTTCGTCGTGCCGTAGGGGTTCGTGGTGCCGCCTGTCGGCATATCCTCTCTGAGCGGAGAGGGGTTCTTGCTGCCGTAAACAGTGGCGGATGAGCTGAAGACGAGCTTCTTGCATCCCGCCTTATCCATCACGCGGCACAGGCAGACCGTGCCAGCTATGTTGTTGTCATAGTAGTTGAGAGGCTCCTTGACGCTCTGCGGGACGCTCTTGAGACCCGCGAAGTGAATGACCGCGTCGA
>DKDF01000044.1:0-1376 GCA_002451755.1 Ruminococcaceae bacterium UBA6855 | reverse complement strand
CATCGCCTCTTCGTCGCGGATATCCGCCTGATAGAATTTGAAATCCTTGCCCGTAAGTTCTTTTATTCTTTTAAGGCTTTCGGGCTTGCTGTTGACAAAATTATCGAGTATAATGATATCATATCCTGCGTTGAGCAGCTCTACGCTCGTGTGCGAGCCGATGAAGCCCGCGCCGCCGGTTACTAATACAGTGGACATTGAAATTACCTCCAGACTCTTTTATTGGTTATATTATACTCACAAAGTAGGCAAAAGAAAAGACAGACAACGGTTTTTTTACAAATTTTTTACGCTGCAAAGTAAAAAAAGAGGTGCAGAAAATGGAACTTTACGATAAAATTCACGAAAACGAAGAACTTAAAACTTATATCCTCGCGGGCAACCGCGTTCTCGGCGAGCTGGGCTTCACCGAGCACGGACTCGCCCATGCGGGCACGGTATCCAAAATGTCGCGCGAGATACTGGAAATACTTAACTACAGCGACCACGAGTGCGAGCTCGCGGCGGTCGCCGGATACATGCACGATATCGGCAACATGATAAACCGATGCGACCACGCGCAGAGCGGCGGCATCCTCGCGTTTAACATTCTGCGCAGCCTCGACATAAACCCGAAGGACATCGCGCTGATAGTCGGCGCGATAGGACACCACGACGAAAAGACGGCGGCGCCCGTCAGCCCGATCGCCGCGGCGCTCATCCTCGCGGACAAGAGCGACGTGCGCAGAAGCCGCGTCAGAAACAGCAAGACGGTCAGCACGGACATTCACGACAGGGTCAACTACGCGGTCGTGGACTCGGAGCTTGAGGTTGACGGCGAGGACAGAGTAATAATCCTGCGCCTGAAAATCGACACGGACATCTGCCCGGTGATGGAATATTTCGAGATTTTCCTCGAGCGCATGGTGCTTTGCAAAAAGTCCGCCGCCAGACTCGACTGCAGCTTCGAGCTGATAATCAACGACACGAGATTGTTGTGAGTAGTGGCGGACTTCGTTCGCCTGTTTTTCGGTTCCCCTGTAGGGGAGCTGGATTGGCGAAGCCAAGACTGAGGGGTTTGTTTCGCTTCGCTCAAAGTAAGTAGGGGCGGATATTATCCGCCCGCGAAGTGAATAGTGAATAAGTGCGCTGTAGGGGCGAATATCATTTGCCCGCAAACCCCGTACAATTTTATTGACGCATATTTGTAGGGTGCGGCGACCTCGACGCACCGCTGCCGCGTGAGCGGCACAAAATTCTCAAACTGTCCATTACCGACCGTTTGTAGGTACAGCCCTTGCGGCTGTCCGCTATCGGCGCAGCCGATACAACAAATTTGATTTGTTTATAATTGGCTCACTACCTTCGCGTCCCACTATAATCAAACTTTTCACACT
>DKDF01000103.1 GCA_002451755.1 Ruminococcaceae bacterium UBA6855 | reverse complement strand
AGCCGCAGAACGACTTCATTTTCGCGATATTCTGCGAAGAGATGGGTCTTGTCGGCGCATTGGTCGTTATCGTGCTGTTCGTACTTCTTGTCAAGCGTGCTTTCGATATCGCCATGCGCACCAAAGACACATTCGCGTCCTTGCTTGTTATGGGCATCGCGGTTCAGGTTGGACTTCAGGCGGCGCTCAATATCGCGGTCGTCACCGACCTCATTCCCAACACCGGAATCAGCCTTCCGTTCTTCAGCTACGGCGGCTCATCACTGTGGATATTGCTCATAGAGATGGGCGTTGTGCTGAGCGTATCGCGAAGCGCAAAAATAGAAAAAATATAAAACAACGGAGGAGTCAATATGCTCAAAGCAAAAAGAATTCTTATCGCCGCAGGCGGCACAGGCGGCCATATCAACCCGGCTCTTTCTGTTGCCGGATATATCCGCTCGCAGGATCCGACTGCCGAGATACTCTTCGTCGGCACTGCCGATAAAATGGAGGCGAAGCTCGTCCCCCAGGCGGGCTATCCGATAAAGATGATAGACATCAGCGGTTTCCGCCGCGACTTGAGCCCGGCGGGCATCGTTCATAACATAAAGACGGTTTCAAAGATGTTCAAATCGTCCTCCCAGGCGAAGAAGATAATCGAGGATTTTAAGCCCGAGCTTGCGATAGGTTTCGGCGGCTATGTCAGCGGACCCGTTATCAGAATGGCGGCGAAGCTCGGCGTGCCGACCGCTATCCACGAGCAGAACGCCTATCCCGGCGTGACAAACAAGACGCTCGCAAAGCAGGTCGATGCTGTTATGCTCACGAGCATGGCGGCGGAAAAATACCTCGAGCCGAAGAACCCCTGCGTGCTGACGGGACTTCCCGTGCGCGCCGAGTTCTTCACCGCAGATAAAGAACACAGCCGCCTTGAGCTGGGCGTTGACAGCCGTCCGCTCATTCTCTCCTCCGGCGGAAGCCTCGGTGCGGAGCCGATAAACAAGGCTATGGTCGAGCTGATAGCGGCGCGTGCCCCCAAGGGTGACTGCTGCTTCATCCACGCCACCGGACACAGCGGCACATGGGTCACGGACGAGCTCAAAAAGCGCGGAGTTGACCCGGATAAATTCGAGAATGTTACAATAAGAGAATACATAGACGATATGTCCCGCTGCATGGCGGCGTGCGATCTGTTCATCAACCGCGCCGGTGCGTCGACTCTCTCGGAGATAGAGGCTCTCGGCAAGCCGTCGATACTCATTCCATCGCCGTATGTCGCGGAGAATCATCAGTATCACAACGCGATGACCCTCGTCGAGAAGAACGCGGCGGTGGTTATCGAAGAAAAAGACCTGACGGGCGAAAAGCTGACCGAGGAGGTCGAGAAGCTTCTCGCAGACCGTGCGGGACTCGAAAAAATGGGCGAAAACGCCCGCGCAATGTGCGTCAGCGACGCGGCACAGCGCATATACGACTGCCTGTGCAAGGTGGTCGGGTAACAGAACAAATCATTTTCGCATATGATGGCACGCAGTTACTAATTGAGTTGCGCGGGGTGCGAAAATGGAAACGGTGAGGATCACAGGGAAAAACAGACTCTCGGGCGAGGTGCGCCTCCAGGGCGCAAAAAACAGCGCGCTGCCCATTTTGGCGGCGGCGGCGAGCGTTGACGGCGTGAGCGTTATTCATAACTGCCCGCGCCTTTCCGATGTTGACGCCGCGATAAAAATTCTGCGCTTTATCGGCTGCAAAGTAGAACGCGATGGCGACACCGTTACAGTCGATGCGACGGCTGTCAGCCGCTGCGACGTGCCGCGCGAGCTCATGTGCGAGATGCGCTCGTCAGTCATATTTTTGTCGCCCCTGCTCGCAAGACTCGGCATGGCGGAAATATCCGCGCCCGGCGGCTGCGAGATAGGTCTGCGACCAATTGACCTTCATTTATCCTCCCTGCGCCTCATGGGCGCACAAATCGAGACCGAGGGCGGTGTGCTCTCTTGCAGATGCCCCGACGGTCTTCACGGAGAAAAAATAACTCTCTCGTTCCCGAGTGTGGGTGCAACCGAAAATATACTTATCGCTGCGGCGTCCGCCGAGGGCGAAACGGTCATACTCAACGCGGCTCGCGAGCCGGAAATAGCCGATCTTGCGGATTTTCTCTGCTCCTGCGGCGCGCATATATCCGGGGCTGACAGCGGTGAGATAACGATCTGCGGCGTGAAAAAGCTCCATTCCGCCGAGCACACGGTCATTCCCGACAGAATAATCGCCTCGACTTATATGGCAGCCGCGGCTGTGACCGGCGGCGACGTGCGCATTTTGGATACCCGCGCCGAACATATAACTCCGGTTATTCCCGTGTTTGAGCAGGCGGGATGCAAAGTTGACTGCGGCGAAAACAGCGTGCATATTTCGGCTCCTGTTCGTCTGCGCAGTGTCCGGACCGTGCGGACGATGCCGTATCCTGGCTTCCCGACCGATTCCCAGGCGGCGGTCATGGCTATGCTCAGCGTGGCGCACGGCACGAGCGTTATGATAGAAAATATTTTTGAAAACAGATATCGCCATGTGCGCGAGCTCTGCCGCCTCGGCGCGGATATAATGACCGAGGGCAAAGTGGCGGTTATAAAGGGCGTCGAGACGCTCACGGGTGCGTGTGTGTGCGCCGCCGATTTGAGAGCGGGCACGGCGCTTGCCGTCGCGGGACTTGCGGCGCAGGGCAGCACGACGATAGAAAATGTCTGCCTCATTGACAGGGGCTGGCAGGATATGGAAGAAAAGCTTCGCTCACTTGGGGCGGAGATCGAAAGAGAAAGCTGAAAAGGGGTGTCCCGCATGGAAAACAAAAAAGCACAGCAGCAGAAAACTAAGACGCCGAAAAAGAAAAGGCTGAGCAAAAAGGCGAGACGCCGCCGTCGCGTGAGAATAGCTATAGTGACTCTGCCGATTGTTATCGTCGTTCTTGCAGCGGTCGCACTCATCGGCAGCGCGGTGCTGTTCCGCGTGGAGGGCTTTTCTCTCAGCGGAGAGGGCAGATATGACGGAGACGAGATAGTCAGCGCGTCCGGAATAGATATCGGCGACTGCCTGATGTGGATTAATCTCAACAAAGCCGAGGACAGGATAACGAAGAAGCTGCCGTATATTGAGACGGTGACGATAAAGCGCAAGCTGCCGCACACGGTCTCTATAGAATATAAGCAGGCGAAGGTGCTCTACGGCGTCTGCGTTGACGGCACATGGGCGCTGACCGATACGAAATATAAAGTTATCGAGCTGCTCGATTCCGAGCCCGAGAATGTATCGCAGAAAATAAAACTGCCGAAAGCCAAAACTTTTGAACCCGGAAGCGTTCTTGCGTTTGAAGTCAAGGACGGTGAGGAGTCTCCGCTCGACACATACAAAAATCTTTTGACCGAGGCGGAAAAGACCTCGCTCAAGGGCAAGATAACCGGCGCGGATGTAAGCAATCCCGCCGCGCTGACGCTTACATATGACGGCAGAATAACAATAAAGCTCGGCGCTTTTGCCGATATTCCGGCAAAGCTCAAGCTCGCCGCCGGCGCGGTCGAAAAAGAGGACAGAATAGACTCGACCGAATACGGCACGCTCGACGCAACAATAACGGACAAGGCATATTTCAGACCCGAGGCGAAGAAGAGCGAAACGCCGTCTGCCGAACAGACGACGGCGGAAATATCGCCGGAACAGGCGGTAGAGTAAGACAGGAAATTTGTTTTGATTTTTTGCTTGTCTTTTTATTGAATGTATGCTAAAATTAATCTATCTGAAAACTAACCGTTTTTTATATATCAGTTTGGGGGTTACGAAATGGCGTTTGAACTCGACAATGACTGCGAGATAACCACGCAGATAAAAGTTATAGGCGTCGGCGGCGGCGGCGGAAATGCCGTCAACCGCATGGTCGAAAGCGGTGTGCTCGGCGCAGAATTTATTGCTGTCAATACGGACAAGCAGATACTTACTCATTCCAGCGCAACGCACAAGATCCAGATCGGCGAGAAGCTGACAAAGGGTCAGGGCGCAGGCGGCAGACCCGAAATAGGCGAAAAATCGGCGGAGGAGAGCCGCGACGTTATCTCCGACGCGCTCAAGGGCACTGATATGATATTCATCACTGCCGGCATGGGCGGCGGAACGGGCACAGGTGCCGCTCCCGTCATTGCAAGAATCGCTAAAGATATGGGCATACTCACCGTCGGCGTTGTCACCCGTCCGTTCAAGTTCGAGGGTAAGAAGAAGCAGCTCCAGGCTCAGAAGGGCATAGAGAACCTTGCCGAGAATGTGGACAGCCTTATTGTCATACCCAACGAACAGCTCAAGGCGATGAACAACGGTCAGAAGATGACTTTTGTTGAGGCATTCAAGATGGCGGATGAGGTTCTGCTCCACGGCGTCAAGAGCATCTCCGAGCTTATAAAAGTTCCCGGCTTCGTCAACCTCGATTTTGCGGATGTCACTTCGATAATGAAGGACGCCGGCTATGCTCACATGGGCTTCGCCAAGGCCTCCGGCAAGGACAAGGCTACCGAGGCGGCAAAGGGCTCGATTTCCAGCCCGCTGCTTGAGACTTCGATCTCGGGCGCAAAGGGCGTTATAATCAGCTTCACCGCCGCTCCCGATGTTGATCTTGATGATATTGAGGGCGCAGCTGCGCTCATTACCGAGCAGGCGCATCCCGATGCGGATATCACATGGGGCATCGCGTTCGACGACAGCATGGACGACGAGATGATGATAACCGTTATCGCGACCGGCTTTGAAGATAAGCCGAAGTCGGCGATGTATCCCGAAGAGCAGCCCAAGGCAAAGGCTCCCGCGGCTCCGGCAGCGCAGACCGAGTATGTTCAGACGAGCATCGCTCAACCCGCAAAACCCGCAGCTCCCGAAGAGCCGAAGAAGGAAGAAGCTCCTTATATCGCCAAGAGACCTGCCGAGATAAATCCCGATGACGAGTTCAGCATCATTCTTGACAGCTTCAACAGATAAAAATAAAACTGCACCGCTGAGTTTTTCGGCGGTGCTTTTTAATATTGACGGTTATATGCTTTTGGTGTTATACTAACTGCGTTCCGTGCAATCGGCGCGGAAGGGTATATAGGAGATATGGTTTGGGGAACCGCCGGAGAGCTTCTTGCTTTCCGGCGGTTTCCCTTTTTATATATTATTTTATTCTGCGGCAGATTCAACTACCTTTTTCGCTATCGCTTCAAGCTGCTCGAAGCTTTCGAGCGTGCCGAGCTCGCGGCGAAAAGCCGCCGCCCCGTGTATGTCGCGGATATACCACGACGAGTGCTTGCGCGCCTCGCGGATTCCGATATAGTCGCCTTTGTTTGCTATCAGCGCGCTGATATGCCGAAGCATTATGTCCATGCGCTCTTTTACGGGCGGGTCGGGGAGAACAGTTCCGCTTTTTAAATATTCGCTTATCTGAGTGAACACCCACGGCCTGCCGAGCGCCCCGCGCCCGACCATTATTCCGTCGCAGTCGGTTTTGTCAAACATATCCGCGGCGCTCTTGCCGTCGATTATGTCGCCGTTCCCGATGACGGGAATATTTTTTACGCGCCTTTTCACTTCGGCTATCACATCGAGATCGACCGGCGGCGCATACATCTGCTTGCGAGTCCTGCCGTGTACGGTTATCGCCGCCGCACCAGCCTGTTCGCAGAGCACGGCAAGCTCCGGCGCATTGATATTTTCCGCGTCCCAGCCGGCGCGCATCTTGACTGTTATCGGTACGGGGGAGACCTTCACGCACTGCGCGACTATCTCTGCGGCGAGCTCCGGGCGCTTCATCAGCGCGCTGCCGCCGCCGTTTCCCGCAACCTTCGGCGCGGGACAGCCCATGTTTATATCAATGAAATCGGGCGAATATTTCATGCAGGTATCAATGGCTTTTGCCATTATCTCTGGCACATCACCGAATATCTGGACACCCGCCGGGCGTTCGGCATCGCTCAGACGCAGCAGCTCGGAGGATTTGCGGTCGTTCATGCTTATGCCCTTTGAGCTCGCCATCTCGCCGATGCAGCCTATTGCGCCGAACTCCATGCACAACTCACGCATGGATCTGTCCGCTACGCCCGCCATCGGGGCGAGCAGAGCGCCGCTCTTCAGTTTTTCAGCCGATAAATACAACTTGCCACCTCCGAAAGATACTCAGTAGATTTTAGCATAAAAACCGCGCGGTTGCAATGATTATGATTATAAAAATAAAGCCGCACAGCGGATACTGTACGGCTTTGAAAATCCGATATTGTTTTTACTTCTTGTCTGCGGAGACAGTTTCCTTTTCTTCTGTCTCTGCGCCGGACTCGTTGAACTGCTTGAGGGATTCCATGGCGGCGGTAGCTTCTCTTGCGAGCTCCGCAGCTTCCATGGCCTTCTTCGCAGCAGCATCGACTGCCTGGGCGGCAAGCTGAGTCTTGTGACCCGCATCGGAAGCGCCTGCGGCTTCTGCAGCCTTCGCCTCTGCGGAGAGCTTCTCTGCCTCTGCTTCGAGCTTGTCGGCCTCTTCCTTTGCCTTCATAGCGAACTCGACCTTGTTGTTTGCGTCGATCTCTGCCATCATCTTTCTGATAGCGTGGGTGCTCATGCCCTGCTTGACATATTCGAAGTATTCCTCAGACGGGATACCGCCGATGAACGTCTCGGTGTACTTGACCTTCACGCCGACCTTCGCGATAACGATGTTGATGACAAGCAGCGCGACGAGCGTTCCGAGGAACACATATGCGCCGAAGCCGACCGAACCGCTGAAAACATCGGGGAAGAACTTTGTGAGGTTCTTCGAGAAAAGGTTGAAGCAGACTATCGAAACCGTCGCGAGCACGATCATGATGCTGTTGAGGGTGATGTTGCGGGGATTGCCGCGCTTCGAGCATGCCATCGTGAGCATAATGAGGCTGACGAGGATGAGCACTGCCGAAAGCAGAATCGTCACAAGCGAAATGAAATAGAGCAGGAAAGTGTTGCCGAAGAAGCTCGAGCCGATATACTTGAACAGCGCGTCAAAATCGAGCGCTGACACCGCATTGTATATCGTGATGGCGTTGACCGACACTTTCTTCTCGAAGAACGGTCCCCAGAAGGACACATTCGCCAGCGGAAGCATGAGCGCGCCGATGGGAAGAAGGCTGAGCACGATTCTGATTATTGTCAGGGGAGATCCGATGAACGAAGCCTTGAGCCTGTCAAGCTTCTTCTGGAATACGGCGTGTTCGCTCTCGGCCTTGTCGGCATCCTCGAGCAGACGCTCCTCCATTCCGTAGTAGATAAGATTGATGCCGCAATGAGGGCAGGTGGGGCGCCAGTCAGTCAGTTTGAGATGCGCGCCGCACTTGGGGCAGTTAGCCATATCGTTTCCTCCAAACAGATTTTGTTGCCGCGAAAAACCCCTCCGCGGCTTTGTTTGTGTACATTTCAATTGATTTTAACATAAAAAGAATGAGAAATCAAGAAGAATTATACAAAAACTATAAAAATGGACGGAAAAATTGAGCACAATGTGTGCATCAGATAAAAGCGCCGTCTATGCCTATCGTCTGCCCGGTTATGAAATCCGAACCGTCTCCCGCGAGGAAGAGCATGAGGCGCGCCACCTCTTCCGGCGTGCCGAAGCGTCCCATGGGAGATTCTTCTTTTAAAAGTTCAAGCGTCTCTTCGCCGAGGGAGGCGTTCATCTTCGTGTCGATAACGCCTGGGGCGATGCAGTTGACCTGAATATTTGACGGCGCAAGCTCGCGCGCGAGTGCCTTTGTCAGCCCTATCAGAGCCGATTTTGCGGCGGAATAATGCACCTCGCACGACGCGCCGCACACGCCCCACATGGAGGAAACATTGATTATCTTTCCTCTCTTTTCGTGAACCATGTCGGGCAGTGCCGCCTGAATGCAGTTGAACGCGCCCTTGACCGTGACGCCCATCATGCGGTCGAAATCCTGCTCGGTGATGTCGCAGAACATCTTCTGTTGAGCGATACCGGCGTTGTTTATAAGCACCCCTATTCTGCCGAGCTCCCTGCGGGCGAAGTCCGTCATTTCGTCCACTTCGCTTCTCGCGCTCACATCGGCTCTGAA
The DNA here is from genome assembly GCA_002451755.1 of Ruminococcaceae bacterium UBA6855. Taxonomy (GTDB): domain Bacteria; phylum Bacillota; class Clostridia; order Oscillospirales; family Acutalibacteraceae; genus CAG-177. Next base: position 10,336 of record DKDF01000103.1, on the reverse strand, counting down.
GCAGACTGCCCGTCCGTTTTCTTCGTTTATCTCGCGGCAGAGGGCGAGAGCCGCATCTTCGGAAGTGCGGTAGTTTATCAGCACGCCGAATCCGTCTTTTGCAAAGGCAAGAGCCGCCGCACGGCCTATGCCGCCGGCAGCTCCGGTTATTATCACATTTTTGTTAGTTACGCTCATTTTTAAAACCCTGTGAACTGTCCGTTCGAGCCGTAGAGAGTGGATATATCGGTGTAGCCCGAGGGAACTTTGAACACGCTCTCGTCGACCTTTGAGGAGAATTTGATGTCGTCGCAGACGAGCACGCCCTGGCTGCTGAGAATTTCCATCTTGACGAGGTCGTCGCCGGAGAAATAGCATTTTATCGTGCTGTCGTTGCTCTTGTATTCTTCGCAGATATATTTCTTGCCGTCAGCCTTGACTTCGGAAGTCTTGACATATTCCATGCCCTCGAAGTCTATCGCCGACAGGGAGTTCATAGCCTCGTTGACATCGCCTGCCTCGCCCGCGTCAACGGCGAGATACATTCTGCCCTCGGGGAATACCATATAGAACTTGTCGCCGTCCGAAATGAACGACATGGTCATTGATACGCCGTTGCCGACAGGGGCTTTCATGCTCATATATGACTTCTTGCCGGACTTGACAACCGTCATGGGCATATTTGCCGATGTGCCCTGCATATTTGAAGAGCAGGTCGCGGTCATGGTGAATGAGTCGCGCTTCGAGTTCTTCTGGAAATAGGCATAGAAGCGGGTCTTCTTGACATCGGATTTCGCGGCGTTGTTCTTGACCTCTTTGCCCTCGGGCATCGTCTCGGGCTCAGTTGCCTCGGTGGTGCTCGCGGGGGTTGAAGAACCCGTGGTGTCAACTCCGTTGAGGGCGTTGATTATGTCCTCAAGGCTCGAAGTCGTGTCCTCTGCGGAGCTGCCCGCGCCGTCGGAAGCGGCTGTGGTGTCAGAATCACTGTCCTTGTTCTTGCACGCGGCAAAGCTCAGCATGAGCACAAGGCACATGAAAATACACAGAATAGCTTTTTTCATTTTTATCATCATTCCTTTGAGAATATTTGTTTTAACATCTCTTGCGCTTTTTGCGCTGTGATAATAGAATACATTATATCGCGAACAAAATCAAGGGTATCGCCCAAATATGAACGAACTAAGTACGGGTGCGCGGTTGACTTTTGACTGCGAAAAAAGTAAAATGACAGCAGGAATAACTTTTAGTCAGTCGTTATGATTATCGGAGGTGGACTCATGGATATAGATATATCTCTCATATTCGGCGATGCGGCGCGGTGGATTATGCCCGTGCTCGCGCTGCTTGTTGCGGCGTTCTGCGTGCCCTCTCTGCTCAAGGGAAACAAGAAGATCGGCGTCACCGGATATCTTGTCAACGAGGCGAACGGCGACCGCCTGCCGCTGTCCGGCTACGAAGTGTCGGTCGGGCGCAGCAAGGCGTGCGATATCGTCCTCGGATATAATACCGTTTCGCGCTTTCACGCCGTGCTTTCAAAGCATAAGAACGGCTGGCGCGTGACAGACACGCGCTCGAAGACAGGAACATATATCAATGCCGAGAAGATAGACAAGCCCCGCGCTCTTGCGGACGGGGACACGATAGTTTTCGGCAACGCGGTGTTCGTATTCGTTGAGAATGCGGCTATCGAGCCCGAGCAGGCTCCCGATGAGCATGTTGAACAGGCGGACAACGAAGAGCCCGCCCCTGCGGACGAGCACGCGGATTATATAATCGACGAAAAGACCGGCAATGCGTATAGAATCGACGGTCTTATAACCTGTATGATAGGCAGCGGAGACGATGTGCAGATAAAGCTGAAGCGGCAGAACGTCTCGGCTCATCACGCCATGCTCGTGTTCGATGACGGAACGGGCAAATGGAGCGTTACTGATATGGATTCGACCTACGGCACTCTGCTCAACGGCAGACCCGTCAGACGCATGACTCAGCTCGATGACGGCGACACGATCAATATCTGCGGCAGTACGCTCACTTTCAGAACGACGGGAGGGGAGAGCGCATGAAAAAGACAATGAAGAGAACAAAATGGTGGCTCCCAGCGCTGATTCTGCTCACGGCGTTCCAGGTCATATCGATGGCTCAGGTCGTGTTCAACGACGACGGCTCGCTGAGCACGGAATGTCTCATATTCTTCGGCGCGTATCTCGCCGTTGAGTGGGTTTATTTTATCGCGATGTCGATAGCGAGAAAACGCGCAGACCCGGCGCTCGAAATGATAGCGTTCTTCCTGACCGGCATAGGACTTGTCACCGTCGCGGGCGCGAATAAAGATTTGGTCAAGACGCAGTTCGTTGCGGATATGCTCGGCATATTCTGCTTTGTCGCTCTGCTTTGGCTCATCTCGAATGTCGACCGCGCCATGGTGATGAGAACGCCCATGGCTGTGGCGGCAATAGGTCTGCTGGTTTTGACGCTTATCCTCGCGCGCAATATAAAGGGCGCGTTCAACTGGCTGAGTATCGGCGGAATGTCCATCCAGCCGTCCGAGTTCGTCAAAGTCGCGTTCGTCTTTGTCGGCGCGGCAACTCTCGATAAATTGCAGACAACTCGCTCGCTCACAAAATATATTATCTTCTGCGTCGTCTGCGTGGCGCTGCTGTTCCTGATGCGCGATCTCGGCGCGGCACTGATATTCTTCTTTACGTTTATAGTTCTCGCGTTCATGCGCTCCGGCGACTTCCGCACGATAGTGCTCCTGTGCGTCGGCGCGGCGATGGCGGCGGGACTCGTTGTGCTGATACGCTCCGACTTCGTCATGGCTCGTTTTGCGACCTACCGCCATGTCTGGGACGATATGTACGGCAAGGGCTATCAGCAGACGCGCGTGCTCATCTACAGCGTCAGCGGCGGACTGCTCGGCGTCGGTATCGGCGACGGAAAGCTCAAAGAAGTCCCCGCGGCGACGGAAGATTTGGTGTTCGGCATGATATGCGAGGAGTGGGGTATTATCATGGGCATCCTCGTCATCCTCTGCATCATGTTTATCGCGTTCCACAGCATCCGCTGCGCGAGCGGTTCGCGCTCGGCTTTCTATGCCATATCCGGCATAGCGGCGGGCTGCCTCCTGCTCTTCCAGACGGGACTCAATGTTTTCGGAGTCACCGATCTTCTGCCCCTTACGGGCGTTACCCTCCCGTTTATCAGCCGAGGCGGTTCGAGCGCGATATGCTGTTGGGCGCTGATAGCGTTCATCAAGGCGGCGGACAACCGCACTTGGATAGGCTCGAAATATTATCTTGATTCGGACTCGTAACCCGCGGAAAGGACTGATCAAATGAAAGGCATAGCAAAACGCTCAAAGCTCATGTTTGCGCTCGTGGCAATTTTTCTTGCGGGCGTCATAGTCCTCGCGGCAACATTCGGCATCAACGCCGAAACATGGGTGTTCAAGCGCGCCAACAAGCATATATATTCGTCGGGTCAGATAGTCGCGGCGGGCACGATATACGACCGCAATGGCAAGGTGCTGGCTCAGACGGTGGACGGCGAGAGAAAATATAACTCGAACAGCACCGTGCGCCGCGCGACCCTACACGCCGTCGGCGACCTCGAGGGATTTATCTCAACCGGAGCGCACAGCGCGTTCCGCGGTCAGCTCACGGGCTACAGCTTCTTGAACGGCGTATATGATTTGAAGAGAAACGGTGCGGGCAACGATATAACCCTCACTATAGATGCCGATCTCTGCGTTACGGCGTATAACGCATTAAACGGCAGAAAGGGCGCAGTCGGCGTATATAACTACAAAACGGGCGAGATTCTATGCATGGTCTCGACTCCGACCTATGACCCATATAACAAGCCGACCGATATCGACAGCGACACAACGGGAAAATACGAGGCGATATATCTCAATCGATTCCTGTCAGGTGTGTTCACTCCCGGCTCAACTTTCAAAATCGTCACGGCGATAAGCGCGCTCGAAAATATACCCGATATAAATTCGCGCACATTTACCTGCACCGGTCAATATAAGACTTCGACGGGTATCGTCAAGTGCAACTCCGTCCACGGAAAGCTCAATTTCCAGCAGGCGCTCAGCAAATCCTGCAACAGCACCTTTGCCTGCATCGCGGAGGAGCTCGGCAACGACGCGCTGACGAAGACCGCCGAGCAGGTCGGCTTCAACAAGCGCATTACAATAGACGGAATAAGCGTCACAAAGAGCTACTTCACTCTGAAAGATGCGGTCAGCGTCGACCGCGGCTGGGCGGGCATCGGTCAGTATCAGACCCTCGCGAATCCCTGCCAGATGCTCACCATGATGGGCGCGATAGCGAACGGCGGCAGTGCGCCTGCGCCGAAGCTGCTCAAGAGTGACAGCACATTTAGCTCGCTGACTTCGCCGACGCTCAAATATCTCGACGAAAACATAGCGAATACCATCAAAGATATGCTCCGGAAGAATGTCACGACCCACTACGGCGAGGGCAAGTTCCCCGGACTTCAGCTCGGCGGAAAGACCGGCACCGCGCAGGTCACGGACGGCGAGCCCCATTCGTGGTTTGTCGCGTTCTCCGAGCGTGAGGATCTCCCGCTGGCAGTCGTCGTTGTTGTCGAACACGGCGGCGAGGGTATCAGCGCGGCGGCGCCCATAGCCAACAAAGTCATGCAGGCTGCGGCGAAAAAAGGCGTAAATTAAAAAACTGAAACTTCGGCGTCCGCGCAGAGCTGCGAGGACGCCGATTTGCGTTATTTTATAATACGGAAACGTTTTTTTGAATATACTTGACATTTTGCGATTTATATTTTAAAATGAAATTGTCGAGACAAATTAACTATAAAAATTTCAAGGGAGGCTTTCAAATGAAAAGAATCGTAAGTGTGTTAATGGCTCTGCTGCTGTGTGCTTCATTTGCCCTATGCGCAAGTGCCGAAACCTCAAAATACGGCGGGGTAGCGGCAGACGAAACCGTTTATGCCGAAGGAAAAGACATCATAATCGGCGAAGTAATGGACTTGTGTGAAGGATATACCTGCGCGGTTATTGAAGGCCGCGGTGAAAATGGGAAAGCCGAACCCTTGGCTATTACCGATAAAACAAAGACAAAAACATTTATCAACAATATCAGCGATAAAAACGGAAAGTTTATCTGCACTTTGCAGGTTGTCGTGAAAGGAATGTATTCTCCGACAGACAGAACTTCCGAAATAACAAGTCTGAATTATATGTGCTCCGGAATCGATTCGAGCTTTGTGTCGATTTCAGATAGCGTGAGCGGAAATACCGCCGTACTGAGACTGTATTATTTGGGCAAATATATCGGAAAATTCAACTACAGAATAACTTATAACGGCAATATCGAGCAGAGCTGAAAATTATCGGCTTCGGGGCTTTCTCTTTCGGGGAAGCCCCGATTTTTATTTTATCTCCACTCCGGTGTAATAGTGCTTGATTATCTCCTGCCAGTCGGAGCCCTGCCGCGCCATGTAGTCCGCGCCGTATTGGCTCATGCCGACCCCGTGACCGTAGCCGTGAACGGTAATTTTGAACTCGTCGCCCGTGCATTTTATCTCAAAGCACGCGCTGCGCAGCCCCAATATTTCGCGCACCTGTGTGCCCGTGAATTCTTTTTCTCCAATCACGGCGCAGGAAATATATCCGCTGTCTGTCTTTTTGACTTCGCCTATCCATTTTTTTGCGTCGCCGCCGAACTCCGCGCCCGAGCCCGCGAACGCCTTTTTGAATTCATCCGCCGTCAGCGTCAGCGTCGATGAGAAGTCGGGCGAGAGCTTGTCGCCCGCACTCGTGACGCTCTTTAAGTAGGGGACATCCTTGCCCCAGACCTCCTCCGCGCTGAAAGTCTGCCCGCAGCTTATCGCGTGAAACGCCGCGGTTATAATTTCTCCGTCATAGGTTATCGTCTTGCCGAAAACGTCTTTGACAGCCTCTTCTATCTTCTTTTCATATGTCTCGTATTTGTCGCCCCATTTTTCCTTGCGCGCCGCCGAGTCCAAATAGCCCTGATGTACCGCGCTGTCGTCGGTTATGTCCGCGCCGCCGAGCGTGGGGTCGGGACTGGAACGCTTTTTGACCGCATATGTATAGCATACGGCGGCCTGGGCGCGCAGAGCCTGCGAATGATATGTCGGCGGCATCTCCGCCGCCACCGCGCCGACCACATATTCGAACATATCGATTTCGTTTATCTTCTTCGTCGAAGATGAGAGCACGAGTATAGAATCTCCGTCATCTTGTGTGTTCGCTTTTGTGACTTCATTGCCGCCTTTCTCCGGCGCTTTTGCGCCGCCTGTTGCGGCGAGCGGGCAGATAAGCAGAACGGCTATCAGAATGATGAATAAAAATCCTCTGTTTTTCATATTTTTTACCTCCCGAACCTCGGCAAACTTGACTTTTGCTGCCGTTTTGGTGTAAAATTGTACTCTGATACATTATTTATATATGGAGCGAGAAAGGAGTCGAACGCATGGCGAATTATATATCCTCTATCCCGCAGGATGCCCTTAACAGTTTATGCGGAGAAATAGACAAGTATAACAAGATAAATCCTGCGTATTTTGATCGTTTCCAGGTCAAGCGCGGCCTGAGAAATTCGGACGGCACCGGTGTTATGGCGGGGCTGACAAAGATATGCAGCGTTCAGGGATATTATGTCGAGGACGGCGAGCGTGTCCCGATAGACGGCAGACTTATATACCGCGGAATCGATGTTCGCGAGATAGTCAGCGGATGCGAGCAGGAGGGACGCTTCGGCTTTGAAGAGGTCGCGTGGCTGCTCCTTTTCGGCACTCTGCCCTCGAGAAGACGCCTTGAGATATTCAAAAATGTCCTCGCCGAGAGCCGCGAGCTCCCAAACGAGTTCATCGAGGATATGATAATGAAAGCCCCCTCGCACAACATCATGAACAAGCTTTCGCGAAGCGTCCTCGCACTCTATTCATATGACGAAAATCCGGACGATATCTCGATAGAAAACGTCCTTCGCCAGTCGATACAGCTGCTCGCGCAGATACCCATGATAATGAGCTATGCCTATCAGGTCAAGCGCCGCAACTTTTATCACGAGAGCATGTATCTCCACCCGGTCGACAAGACCCTCAGCACCGCTGAGTCGGTTCTCTACTCGATAAGGGCGGATAAAAAATTCACCCCGGAAGAGGCGCATATGCTCGATATCTGCCTCATGCTCCACGCCGAGCACGGCGGCGGAAATAACTCGACTTTCGCCACCCGCGTGCTGACTTCGAGCGGCACCGACACATATTCGGCTATCGCCGCGGGCATCGGCTCGCTCAAAGGACCCAAGCACGGCGGCGCGAACATAAAGGTCGCCGAGATGGTCGAATATATCAAGCAGGGCGTTGAAGATATCACCGACGCGGATCAGGTCGCCGAGTTCCTCAAGAAGATTCTCAAGAAAGAGGCGGGCGACGGCTCGGGACTCATCTACGGCATGGGTCACGCGGTCTACACCCTCTCCGATCCCCGCGCCGTTATTCTGAAATCGCACGCGCGCAAGTTCTCCGAGAACACCGAGTTCGAGGACGAGTTCAAGCTCCTTGAGCTTATCGAGACCCTCACCCCGCAGATCCTTGCAGAGCTGCGCGGAGACAAAAAAGTCATGTGCGCGAATGTCGATCTCTATTCCGGCCTTGTGTATAAGCTGCTCGGCATCCCCGAGGATCTGTTCACTCCGCTGTTCACCGTCGCCCGCGTTGCAGGCTGGTCGGCGCACAGAATGGAAGAGCTGATGACCGGCGGCAGAATAATCCGCCCGGCATATAAGAGCGTCTGCGCCCAGCGCAACTATGTAAAGCTTGACGAAAGACTCGATAATTATCCCGGCGAGCTCAGATATATCCCCAGTGACGAGCACGCTTAACAGATAAAAATAATTTTTAGGACTTGATACAATGCCGAAAGATAAAAAAGTTTCAATGCTTAAAATTATGATGATAGCCCTTGCCGCAGTTCTTTTGGTGCTGATTCCGGTGCGCTGCTATCAGTATGCGTCCGGAGTGATTGAACCCACGACGGGCTTCTACAGCGGCAGCGACTGGAGCATCTGGCTGTCGTATATCCTGCTTGCCGTGACCGCCGCTGCGTTCCTTGCAATTGCGATAGCGAGCAGAAAGAAGATATCTTATTCTACAAAAAAATTCGGCTCAACAGGGCTCGCGATAGCTGCGTTCATGTTCGCTCTGACGCTGATGATTGACGCTGTTTCGCAGTATAAGACAGTGTTCGCGACTGCTACCGATACCGCGCTCATGTACGGCACCGAGTCGGTTCAGTATCTCAAGACGGGGCTTATCTCAAGGGGACTCGAAGGCTTCTGCGCCGTTGTTGCGGCGGTGTTCTTTGTCCTCTTCGGCTACGGTCACTTAAAAGGCAAGTCAAACGCCTCGAAGTCAAAGCTCATGGCGCTGTTCCCGGTGCTCTGGTGCATATTCAGACTCATGCACAGATTTATGCGCACGATAAATTTCCTCAACGTTTCCGATCTTCTCTATGAGCTGTTTATGTGCGTGTTCCTTATGGCATTTTTAATGGCGTTCTCTCAGCTCAACTCAAAAGTCGGCGGCGATGGCTTCGACTGGAAGCTCGTCGGCTATGGACTGCCCGCAATGATGTTCTCTCTGATTTGCTTCCTGCCGAGATTCATAATGACCCTTGTCGGCAGTGACTATCTGCTCTGCAATCAGTCGCCCATAGAGTGGTGCGACCTCGGCGCGGCGGTGTTCATCTGCGCTCTGCTCCTGACCAGAGTCGGATTCGGCGAGAAAAACACCGAGACCGCCGAAACGGCTGAGAAAACAGAGAGCTGATGTTTTTAGATAATTTTCTCATCGCCGCCGAGCAGGTGGCGATACTGTATATCCTCGTCGCGGTCGGCTTTATCGCCGACAGGACAAAGCTCTTCACGGAGAAAGCTGCGCGCCTGTGCACGGATCTGATGTTTTATATCATCACTCCCGCAAAGATAGTGCAGTCGTTCATCTCCATGGAGTTCAGCCGCGAATCGGCGACGCGCCTTGCAATAGCCGCCGCCTGCGGCGCAGCGATACATATTATCGGCGTTGCTGTCAGCTCCGTTGTGTTCAACAAATCGCCGATAGGCAAAGCCGCAATATTCAAATATTCGAGCGTCTACGGCAACTGCGGGTACATGGCTCTGCCGCTCGCCTATGCCGTACTCGGCGACGAGGGCGTGTTCTATGGCTCGGTCGTCATAATGATGTTCCACCTGTTCTCTTTCACCCACGGCATCTGGCTGATGTCGCGCTCCGAGACGGGCGAAAAGACGAAGTTCAACTTCAAGAACATCCTGATAAATCCGGGCACGATATCGCTCATAATCGGCTTGCCGCTGTATCTGCTGAAGATAAGACTGCCCAATGTCATAGAAGCGCCGATAGATTATCTCGCCGCGCTCAATACGCCCGTGGCGATGCTGATTTTCGGCACATATCTCTCGAACGCGAAGATAAAATCCGCGCTCAAAGAATGGCGGATACTCTGCGTCGCGCTGATAAAGCTCGCGGTGATACCGCTCATATGCCTCGGCGTTTTCAGACTCTGCGGCATCACGGGAGCGCTGCTGACCGCAATGATAATCGCGGCGAGCGCACCGCCCGCAAATATAACGGTCGTATTTGCGGCGAAGTACAACAAAGACACAGGACTTGCGTCCCAAACGGTCGCAATAGTCAGCTTCATTTCGATAGTGACCATGCCGCTGCTTATCGGTCTTGCGAGTACAATGTAACAAACAAAAAAAGAGAGTCGGAAAAATCCGGATGCTCATAAAATAATTTCAGTCCCGACAGTAATATCTGCCGGGACTTTTTGTGTATATTAAACGAAGCGATAAATTGGGATTTGTAGGTGTAAATGCCGATGATAAATGACTATCACAATATTACAAATTAGCACAATCGTGTAGGGGCGGATATTATCCGCCCGCGAAATCCGCACAATCTTATTGCCGTGCAATTTGTAGGGTGCGGCGACCTCGACGCACCGCTGCCGCGCGAGCGGCACAAAATCTTCGAAAAAGCTCGTTTTGCAGACCGTAGGGGCGAACTTCGTTCGCCTTTCAAAAATCCGCACAAATTTTAGACCGCGTACCTCGTAGGGATAGCCCTTGCGGCTGTCCGATATCGGCGGAAGCCGATAAAAAAGAGCTTATGCTTAATATCAAAAGCACCCCCGTTTCTCGAATTTATGCAAAGTAGAAGCGGGTAATCCGGTCGACTTCTATAATCAAACTTTCCATAGCCGCACCGCAGTGGTAGAAGCCAACTGAGTTAGGCGAGGGAACGGCTTGCG
>DKDF01000007.1:4194-4386 GCA_002451755.1 Ruminococcaceae bacterium UBA6855 | reverse complement strand
AGCAGTTGCCGGGCGTAAATTTGAGATCGACGCCCTTGAACAGGGTCTGGGTGCCGAAATTGAAGCTGAGATCGGATACTGTTATCATCTTGTTCTCCCGTTTTTTTGCAATAAATATCTGCGGGCAAACGCATTCGCCCGCAGTATAATATAATAGCACATATAAGGATTTTCTTCAAGTGGCGGGAAAAA
>DKDF01000007.1:3453-4166 GCA_002451755.1 Ruminococcaceae bacterium UBA6855 | reverse complement strand
CAGTTTTCCTCCACGAAACTTTTCAGCGTATCTTCAACGCGCACGCCGGCGCTCTCGAGACGGGCTCGGTCATGGTGTCCGCTCGTTATAAGCAGGCACTGCGAACCGATTGCTTTGGCGACGTCGCAGTCGTGCAGAAGATCGCCGACAACGACGGCTTTTGACGCATCAACGCCGTGTTCTTCGATAAATTTTTCCGCGCGCTCGACCTTGCTGCCGGCAAGGAGGTTGTCCGCGCCGAGGACGGAGTCGAAATATCCGTCGATTTCATAGTGCTTCAAAAGTCGTTCGAGCTGGCTCTGTTCGCTCGACGAGAGCACGACCTGCGGGATTCCGAGACGCTTAGCCTCTTCGAGAGCCGCAGAGACGAAACGGGTCAGTCCGCAGTTTTTGACATGTGCTTCATAGCCCTGCTGGAACTCGTTGAGTATCAAATCATAGTCCTCATTTTCGAGGTCGAGCACCTGCTCATAGAAATGACGAATAGGTACATCTATATATTCACGGTACTCATCGAGCGTTATCGGCTCTTTTGAGCGGCGGGCAAGCATATCATTGACGGAGCCGAGCGCCGCGCCGACATCGTCGAGCAGAGTACCGTTAAAATCCCAGATAATAAGCGAATAGTTTTTCATAAATTCTCCAAAATTCAAAAAATAATTGCGAAAGCGTTTAGATCGGAGTATAATACTCACGACAAAACGAGAAAGAGT
>DKDF01000007.1:0-3444 GCA_002451755.1 Ruminococcaceae bacterium UBA6855 | reverse complement strand
TAGAGTGAGACGGATGAAGGAATATCTTTTTGAAATGCACGCGCACACCTCGCAGACGAGCAGGTGCGGCGAAGTTCCTGCGGAGCAGGTTGTGAATACTTTCAAAAATCTCGGCTACGACGGAATAGTCATAACCGACCACATGCATACAGGCACGATGGAAAAGATAGCAAACGAGCCATGGGAGAAGAAAGCGGATCATTTCTTCGAGGGTTACAGAGCCGCAAAGGCACTCGAAACCGAAGATTTCACGGTTCTTCTCGGCATGGAGCTGAGATTCCTCGAAAACGACAACGACTATCTTGTCTACGGCTTCAATGAGGACTTTGTCTATTCGCATCCCGACCTCGACAGGATCGAGTGCCTTGAGGACTTCAGACCGATAGCGGACGAGAATAATCTCATTGTTTTTCAGGCGCATCCGTTCAGAGTCGGCATGACGGTCACCGACGACGAGCTACTCGACGGAATTGAGATATATAACGCCCATCCCGGTCACGAATCGAACAACGAGATTGCCGAAGCGTGGGCGAAAAAATACAGCCACCTGCGCGTAACATCAGGGTCTGATTATCACGGCAAGTTGAACGTTCACCCCGGCGGACTTTTCTTCCCCGAGCGTCCCGCCTGCCCGCACTGCCTCGAAAAACTGCTCAGAGACCGCAGATACAGGCTGCGCACGGACAAGGTTACTGAATAAAACTCATATTTCAAAGCACTGCCCGGCTTTCGTCAGGCAGTGCTTTTTTGTTTTATTTTCTTGCCGCTTCGCGCTCGGTTCTGCCCTTGTGGAACTCGGAGAACTGAGGCACGACGAACTTGATTCCCTTGGGAACAAGCTCGAACACGACATCGTTGACATACTCGCACTCTCCGTCGATATTGACAGCCGCGGGAACGTCGCTGTGGATAGTCAGCTTTGTGCCGTTGATATACTGTGTCATCGGCAGACCGAGGTGTTGACCTTTCTTATACTTCTGAAGAAGCGGGAACAGGCGCAAACGACCTCTGTCGTGGCGGATGATAACAAAATCAAGCTTGCCGTCATCCGGCCATGCGAGCGGAGCCGCCTGGAATCCGCCGCCGTACCAGCGGGAATTCGCCGCGACGCAGAGCAGGACATCCTGCTTCATCGGCTCGCCGTCGTCGCTGGTCACGGTGAACTCATGACCTATTTTCTTGCAGAGTGCCTGGAGAGCCGCCGCGACATACGCGGTCTCACCCGTCATAAGCGGCATCTTCTTGAAATAGGACTGCTTCGCGCAAACCTCGGCGTCCATGCCCATGGAGCACTGGTTGATGGCTATCTTGTCGCCGCACTTGATAACATCAAGCTCGACGGGGATACCCGTGACCTGAGCCTCGACATTGCAGAACTGCTCCTTTGTGCCGAACAGACGGACAAAGTCATTGCCCGAACCCATGGGGATAACCGCGACCTCACAGTTTGGATAGCCGTAAGCGCCGTTGACCACCTCATAGAGAGTTCCGTCGCCGCCGCAGGCATAGAAGCGGAGCGCTTCGCCGGATTTTGCGTGTTCCTTGCAGTAATTCTGGGCGTCGCCCTGACATTTTGTGACATAGATCTCATAGTCGAGACCCGCTTTGCCGCAATAGTCCTCGATTTGAGGGCGGATAATGCTCTCGGCATTGCCCTTCTTTCCTGCTGCCGGATTGATGAGGAAAATATGTTTCACGAATAATACCTCCTGTTTTACCTCTTTCGCCTTATTTAAAATACATAAATAACTGGCATTTTATCATGCCGTTATATAATTTTCTGCGTTTATCAGCCTTGCGCCCGAACTCCTGCTCGAAAGTATCGCACGGAGTTATGATGCTGTATGACCAGCCGCGGCGGCGCTCAAACACGCGACCCATGTCGCGATAAAGCGCGTTTGCCTGCTCGATATCGAGCATACGCTCACCATAGGGCGGGTTGCATATAAGAGTTCCGCGCTCGGTCTGCGGAACAAATTTTTTCAGTTCACAGCAGCGCACGCTGACGAGGTCGTCAACGCCGGCAGCTTCGGCGTTTGCGGCGGTAAGAGCCGCGGCTTCACGGCTGATATCGGAGCCGTAAGCAAAGAAGTCATGAGCCTCGCGCTCAAGGTCGCGCGCACGCTCGCGCTCGGTATACCACACATCGCGCGGGATATTGCTCCAGCGCTCGGCAGCAAAATTGCGGTTGACTCCGGGGGCGATATTGCGCGCCATCATTGCGCCCTCGATAAGTATCGTGCCCGATCCGCACATGGGGTCATAGAGCGAATGATACGGGCGCAGACGCGAGAACCAGCACAGCGACGCGGCAAGAGTCTCTTTTATCGGGGCGTCGTTCGCGTTCCGGCGGTATCCTCTCTTATGGAGTCCCGCGCCGGAGGTGTCGAGCATGAGCGAAACTTTGTTTTTCATTATAGAGAACTGAATCTGATAGACAGGTCCGCTCTCTTCAAACCACTCGATAGAATATTTCTGCTTGAGGCGTTCGACGACCGCTTTTTTAATTATCGCTTGGCAGTCGCGCACGCTGAAAAGGTCGGAATCGATGGAATAGCCCTTGACGGGGAACGCATCGTCTGCGCCGATCCACTGCTCCCACGGGAGGGCGCGTGTGCCCTGAAAAAGCTCCTCGAAGCTATGCGCCTCGAACGAACCGAGAAGCACAAGCACGCGCTCGGAAAAGCGCGAGCAGATATTTGCGCGGGCAAGAATATTTTCGTCGCCGCTGAAAAGCACGCGGCCGTTTTCGGCGCGGACATCCGACGCCTCCATATTTCTGAGTTCTTCGGCTATCGGCGCCTCAAGACCCAGCAGACAGGGTACTGCGAAATTTATATCCATCAAAACTACCTTTCGGCTTCACATAGTACAAGGGGCGCACCAGGGCGCGCCCCTTGTTCAGAAAAGCAAATTCAAATCATTCGGCGCTCGGCTCAAGCAGACCGTAGCCGCCGTCAGTGCGGCAATAGACTACGCTGACAAGACCTGTCGCCTCGTTTATAAACATATAGAACTCATGGCCGAGCATATTCATCTGAAGAATAGCCTCATCGACCGTCTGCGGCTTGACTGCAACGCGCTTTGTTCTGACGAGATCATACTCTTTCTCGTCCGCAACGTCCGCGCCGTCATTGAGTTCATCAAACGCGGCGGAGCGCATACGCTTTTCAAGCTTTGTTTTGTTCTTGCGAATCTGGCGAACGAGCGAATCGACGCATTTATCGAGCGCATCGTTCATATTCTCCGCCCGCTCCTGCGCACGGAATATCATACCGTTGTTGATAACGGTTATCTCAACTGTCTGACCTGACTTCTCGACGGTGGCGGTTATCTTTGCCTCCGCCTCGTCGCCGAAGAAACGCTCTACCTTGGCAAGCTTTTTCTCCGCTCTCTCCTTGAATGATTCTCTCGGCGAACACTTGCGTCCAGTAATAACTATTT
>DKDF01000051.1 GCA_002451755.1 Ruminococcaceae bacterium UBA6855 | reverse complement strand
TCGGCGAAGCCGAGACTGAGGGATTGCAGCACAGAACTGACTGAAATCAATAACGCACCCATTTCCCACCGCACAAACAACAACATAACCGGCAGTCACAACATATCATCCGTTGTGACTGCTTTCTCTTTTGCTGCACTGCACCCCGTTTGTCTGCCGCGCACAAAAATACACGCTTTGAGCCTCTCCGAATTTACACTTTGTTTTCATCATTTGTTTGACATGCGGCTCATTTTGAATTACAATAAATAGATAGCGAGCAGGCTGGGCAGCTGCGGGGATCTTTTTATAAGATCAATGAGGAAAGTCCGAGCTTCACAGAGCAGGATAACGGCTAACGGCCGCCGAGGGTGACCTTAGGGAAAGTGCAACAGAGATATACCGCCCGCTTTGCGGGTAAGGGTGGAAAGGCGAGGTAAGAGCTCACCGGCGTGCGGGGAACCGCATTGCCCTGCAAACCCTATCCGGAGCAACACCGACCGGAGAGGAGCGAAAGCTCCGCGCTTGCTCGGCGTAATTCTCTCCGACAGGTGGCTTGAGCGTATCGGCAACGGTGCGCCTAGACAGATAGTTGCCTTAAAAGACAAAACTCGGCTTACAGGCCTGCTCGCTTATCTGATTTATCCGATATGTAACCCGCCGTGTGTCCCCGGCATATGATGTGCTGAGGTGATATCAATGTCGGACGGAGTGCTTCTCGGCATCTTTGCGTCGTTTGTGCTCATCGGCGTGGTCAGCATATCGTATTACATACTGCTGAAAATTCTGCACC
The DNA here is from genome assembly GCA_002451755.1 of Ruminococcaceae bacterium UBA6855. Classification (GTDB taxonomy): domain Bacteria; phylum Bacillota; class Clostridia; order Oscillospirales; family Acutalibacteraceae; genus CAG-177. The sequence goes on along the minus strand of DKDF01000051.1, from coordinate 7,350 downwards.
CGCGCTCAAACGGCAGATATATCGTCGTTATCCCCGCAAGGGCGGGAATGACCGATGTCGCGGGGAAGGGCTATGCCCAAAGGCTTCGCAGCGGAATGCTCGGCGATAAAGAAGCCGTTGTGATTCTCGATCTCGGTATGGACGAGAAACAGACCGAGGAGTGCAGGAGAATGTGCAGAAGCTGTGAGGGGCTTTATCTCTGCTCCCCCGGCGAATTTGAAAAGTTCGTTTCCCGAAAGGATATATAAATGGAGGAACATGAGAGGATACGCATAAGCGGCGTGATAAACGATGTGACCTTTGCGAATCCCGAAAACGGGTTCACGGTTCTCGAGCTCGAAAGCGGCGATGAGCTGATAACCGCAGTCGGCGTCATGCCCGAGCTCAAAGCCGGTGAGTTGCTTGAACTCTCCGGCTATTGGGATTTTCATGCCTCCTTCGGCCGCCAGTTCAGAGTCGAGCTGTGCGAGCATAAAATGCCCGCGTCCGCAGGCGATATTCTCCGCTATCTCGCCGCAGGCGGAGTCAAGGGCATCGGCTCGAAGCTCGCGGTCAAAATAGTTGACAAGTTCGGCGAGAACACTCTTGATATAATCGAAAACGACCCAGAGCGCCTCGCGCAGATTCGCGGCATATCGCCCGAAAAGGCGAAGCAGATCAGCGCGGATTTCAAGCGCCAGTTCGCCGTGCGCGAAATTATGATATCGCTCGAAAAATACGGCATGACGACCGCCGAATGTGTCAAAGCTTTCAATGCTTTCGGCGTGCGCGCCGCAGATATAATCAAACGCAACCCCTATGCGCTGTGCGGCGAGGGAGTCGGCTTCAGCTTCGAGCGAGCCGAGTTCATCGCGGATCAGCTTCCCGACCCGCCCGATAACGGGTATCGGCTTCAGGCGGGCGTTCTGCATGTCATGAGCCATAACCTCTCGAACGGACACACCTGCATTCCGCGCGAGAAGATGTTCGCCACGTGCGCCGAGCTGCTCTCGACTAACGAGGACACGGTGGATATAACCATTGACGAACTGATAGGCTCGGGCAGGCTCGTCAGCGAGTTTATCGATGACCGCGAGTTCTTATTCCTGCCGCATATCTACAAGGCGGAAAAGTCCTCGGCGGAGCGCATGAAACAGATACTCCGATTCCCTCCCGCAGGCAGAAAAGCGGCGGACAGGGAGATTGACAGAATAGAGAAAAAGAATGGCATAAAATACGGCGATCTCCAGCGAAAGGCGATAGTCACCGCCATCGAACGCGGTCTGCTTATCCTTACCGGTGGCCCCGGAACGGGAAAAACGACGACCCTGAACGGAATCCTCCGGCTGTTCGAGGATGACGGGCTCAAGGTCGCGCTTGCCGCACCGACGGGACGCGCCGCAAAGCGCATGAGCGAGGTCACGGGCAGACCCGCCAAGACCATCCACCGACTGCTCGAGGTCGAGTGGGACAAGCACGATCGCCCGCAGTTCTCGCGCAACGCACGCAATCCTCTCGACGCTCAGGCGGTTATCCTCGACGAGCTGTCGATGGTAGATATAACTCTTTTTTCAAGCTTTCTCGAGGCGCTCCCGATAGGCTGCCGCCTTGTTATGGTCGGCGATTCGGATCAGCTGCCGCCCGTCGGCGCGGGCAATGTCCTGCACGATATGATAGCCTCCGGGGTCATCCCGGTCGTTGAGCTGACCGAGGTCTTCCGCCAGGCGATGGAGAGCCTGATAGTCGAAAACGCCCATCGGATAGTTAAGGGCGATCCGCCGAAGCTCGGCGTGCGCGACAAAGATTTCTTCTTCATGCGGACCGATTCGCCGTTTATCGCGGCAAAGACCGTCTCGGATCTGTGCGCCGCGCGCCTGCCCCGTGCCTATGGATATTCGCCGCTCGACGACATCCAGGTCATCTGCCCGTCGAGAATGGGCGAGTGCGGCACGAACAACATCAACCGCGTCATGCAGGCGGCACTTAATCCGCCGGATGCCTCGAAGCCCGAAACTACCGTCGGCGCGACAGTGTTCCGCACGGGCGACAAGGTCATGCAGACGCGCAATAACTATGATATCGAGTGGACAGGCCCCGACGGCGACGGGACGGGGATTTTCAACGGCGATATAGGTATTCTCAGAAAGGTCGATCTTCGCTCGCGCATGGCGGAGATAATGTTTGACGAGCGCAAGGCGGTTATCCCGTTTGAAGCTTTGCAGGAGCTCGAGCTTGCCTACGCCGTGACCGTTCACAAGAGCCAGGGCAACGAGTTCCCAGCGGTCATAATGCCGATAATCGGCGTGCCGCCGCGCCTTGCTTACAGAAACCTGCTCTATACCGGCGTCACCCGCGCGAAAAAAATACTTGTCCTCGTCGGCAGCCAGAGTCAGATTTACGCTATGGCGGCGAACGACAAAAAAGCCAGACGCTATTCCGCGCTCAAGCATTTTCTCCTGGTGAACGAAGAATGAAGATGTCGGCGCTTGAATATATCTCATATGCTCTCTTCCCGCGCCGATGCGCCCTGTGCGCCAAAGTCGTGCCGCCGGATATGCCCGTGTGTGAAAAGTGCGAAGCCGATCTCGAATATGTAAAAGGCGAACTTTGCCCGCATTGCGGCAGGGAGAAAAAGTATTGCTCATGCTCGTCTCACCGACGCTTTTTCGAATCGCAGACCGCGCCGTTTTATTATTCCGGCGCCGCAAAGCGTTCGGTCCATGCCCTGAAATTTGACGGCTGTGTTCAGAATGCCGCGGGACTCGCCCGGTTTATGTCGGACAGCGTGAAAAATAATTTCGCGGGCGTGAAGTTTGATTTCGTCTGCTGTGTGCCCCTGTCGGAATCTTCGCTCAGAAAGCGCGGATATAACCAGAGCGCACTGCTCGCAAAAGGAATTGCAAAAGAGCTCGGAGTGCCGTTTGAAGAAAAACTGCTCTCCCGACCGTTTCAGGGAAAGGAGCAGAAAACGTTGGGCGGCATCGAACGCTTCGGCGGAGTCATAGGCGCGTTCGACTGCGCCGAAAACAAAATTATAAAAAATGCCGCAGTTCTGCTCTGCGACGATATATCAACAACGGGAGCGACGCTCAACGAGTGCGCAAAGCTCCTGCTTCTGCGCGGCGCGGATAAAGTATATTGCGTCAGCGCGGCGATAACCAAAAAGGAGGACGGAAAATGCTCGGAACAAACATCGGAATAGACCTCGGCACAACTTCCATACTCATCTTCGTTGAGGGCAAGGGAATAGTCGTCTCCGAGCCGAGCGCCGTCGCATTCGATACCGATACGGGCAGACTCCTGGCTGTCGGTCAGAAAGCGGCGGATATGATTGGGCGCAACCCCGATTCCATAACCGTCGTCAAGCCCATGCGAAGCGGAGTCATCTCGGATTTCACCGCCACAAAGGCGATAGTCCGCGTCCTGCTCTATAAAGTCTGCAAAAACATGGTCTTCAAGCCCAATATAGTCGTCTGTATGCCCTCGACCGTCACGAACCTCGAAAAGAGAACTATCCTCGATCTCGTCACCGCCGCAGGAGCGGGCAGGGCGTGCCTTATAGAAGAGCCGCTCGCCGCGGCACTCGGCGCGGGGCTTGATATCAGACGCCCGATGGGCACGATGGTCGTCGATATCGGCGGCGGAACTGCGGATATCGCGGTCGTCACCATGGGCAGTATCTCGATTTCAAAATCGGTCAAAATCGCCGGAAATATCCTCGATGAAGATATAATCCGCTACCTGCGCCGCGAGCGCAATATAGTCATCGGCGAAAAGACCGCCGAGAGCATAAAAAAGCGCATCGGCTGCGCGTATCTGCGCGATACCGAGCTTGCAATCGGCATAAAGGGCAAGCACTATATAACCGGAATGCCGATAACTGATGAAGTCAACACCACGGAAGTCTATCTCGCCATGCGCGAGCACCTCGAAGCGATAGCCGAGGGCGTGCGCAGCGTGCTCGAGGTGACGCCGCCCGAGCTCGCGGGCGACATCTCCGAGACCGGTATACTTTTAACCGGCGGCGGCGCCCTGCTCGACGGCATGGATAAGCTCATCGAGAAAAGAACCGGCGTCCATGTCATTATCCCCGACGATCCGCTCGAGTGCGTCGCGCTCGGCACGGGCTACGCTATAGAGCATATGGATATCCTCGAAAACAACGGCGGAATCTTCAAGACCCGCGAAGAAATAACGGGATTCAAAGATTAAATTTCAAAACGCGCTGCTTTATTATTAATGCGGCGCGTTGGTCTGTCGAAAAGGTCTGTCATTGCGCTGTCTCAAGGCTCCACTGTGTAAGGGGAGCTGTTACGGCGAAGCCGTGACTGAGGGGTTGTTGTAACGAAACTTCAAAATACCCGGCATTTTTGAAAATTTACAGCTTATTCAAAACAATCCCTCCTGCGCTTCGCGCCACCATTTTTTCACACAATCGGGACATTGTTTCCTGCGAAGCTCACAAAACCGGGTTTGTCTATAAGCTTACGCGCTGCTTTATTATTAAGGCGGCGCATTTTTTATTTTTTTTGCCGTTCGTACCGATTAAAGTGCGGTTCGTGCCGCACCCTCTTGACACAGGGCTTTCAAACGGATATTATTTGCCTGAGAAATTGCGCGAAGCGCTGAAAACGGAGGGTAAATAATGAAACTGAGAAAGATAGCGGCCGTGCTCGTCGCAATCGTGGTGCTCTGCGCCGCCGTGCCGATAGGCGGGCTCGTCGGTGTTGATTGTATGAGCTTTTTCGCGCCAAAAGCTGAAGCGGCGGGAAAAACATACAAAGTCGGAGACATCGCCGAATTCGGCTCTTATCCGCAGAGCAGGGTCACGAATTCTTCGCTCGTTTCATCCCTCAACAGCGTTTCAAAAAAATGGGTCAGCTACGGCTATTACAGCGGCACAGGGCATTACAGCGGTACGGAGGATTATGGTGGTATGGTTCAGGGCGACTGGATGAAATATGCCGATTTTACATATAACGGCACAAAATACCGCGCTGTTACTTTTTCTCAGTACAGACCATGGTGTACAAGTTATAAACACTCTTCTGATTGTACATATCAGGACGACAACGGTTATACTCCCAACAATATATACTATTTCAAATATGAACCTTTGAAATGGCGCGTCCTCGACCCCTCAACGGGTCTTGTGCTTTGTGAGAACATAATCGACTCTCAGGCATACAACAATACGATATATGAGTACGGCACAGACCCGTACGGATACACAGCCCACTGGAACGACGCAGAGCATACCCACTATGCCAACGACTATGCCACGAGCAGCATCAGAGCGTGGCTCAACGATGATTTCTATAACACCGCCTTTTCCTCCTCGCAGAAGGCGAGCATTTTGACCTCCGAATTAGATAATAGAGCATATTCTACATCTTACAGCGAATATGACAGCGAGACCACTTACGATAAGGTTTTCCTGCTCTCAGGGAGTGAAATGCAGAATACTGCATATGGCTTTCCGGCAAATTGGGATTCAAGCTATGCCCGTCAGGCGAAGGGCACCGAATATGCAAAATGTCAGGGATTGTGGGTCAGTTTATCGAATGAATATTCGCATCAGTTCTTGAGGTCTGCCGGCTTCATTTCCTGCTATACACTCGGTGTCAGCAGCGATGGCGACCTCTACAGCGGCGGCTGGGATGTTAATGACGCCGATGGCGGCATTCGTCCCGCTATCAAAATTTCAAATCTGTCATCCACGATTTCTAAATCCGGCGGTTCGGGTTCGTCCTCCGGCAACTCGACCAAGACCACAACAGCCAAGCCCGCGGGCGGCAGCAATGTCGTTACCGACGCGCCGCAAGGCGTGACCGAGAGCGAGACCTTTGCGCAGATAAACGCAGAGGTCGAAAAAGAAGCGAGCACCGCCGAAATAAAGTTCTACGGCGATTTCAAATATATCGTGATAAATGTCAATGTCTATATCTGCGGCTATGTCGGCTCGGATAAAAAAGTCGAGATTCCCTCCGAAATAGACGGCATGCCGGTCGTCGGAATAACGGACAATGCATTCGCCAAAACTTCGGCGCAGGAGATAACCGTTCCGTCTAGCGTCAGCGAGTTCGGCAAGAACGCTTTCGGCGAGGAAGACGGCGAAACGAGAACGATAGTTGCCGAGGACGGCTCGCCCGCCGAGGCATATGCGCTGAGCACGGGCATGAACCTGAAGAAATACAGCGCGAAGTCATCGAGCGGAATTGACGACAGCACAAAGTTCAAAATCATTGCCGTCTGCGCGGTCATCGCCGTTATAGGCGCCGCCGCAGTTATCGCGCTGATTGTCGTGAAGAAGTGTAAGTAAAAATCCGCTTCCAAACTTTTCCGTATAAACTCTTATAAAACCGTCCATAATTCGGTTGCATCCGAAAGAAAGGACGGTTTTTACTTATCATGAAGTCAAAAAAATTATCAAGGCTGCTCAAAATACAGGCTGTTGTGTTCGCGGTCATTGTCGCTGCGGGCGCATGCAGCGTCGGGGCGTTTGCCTATAACTGCTCGCGTGTGCGCTCCGATGTGCTGCGAATGCATGTCATTGCAAATTCAGACTCCGACGAGGATCAGGCGCTCAAGCTGAAAGTCCGCGATGCCGTGCTCAAACGCGGAGCGGAGCTCTTCGACGGCACAGTGACGGCGGACGAGGCAAAGGCGAAAATAGAGCCACAGAAAGCGGAGCTGGAAGCGGCCGCGCGCGAGGTGATAGAGCGCGAGGGCTATGACTATCCCGTGAGCGTCAATGTCGTCAACGAGTATTTCGCCACCCGCTGTTACGGCGATCTGACGATGCCTGCGGGGCGCTATACCGCCGTCAAAGTCGTGATAGGCGAGGGCGCGGGGCATAACTGGTGGTGCGTGATGTTCCCGCCGCTGTGCCTGCCCGCCGCGCAGGACAGGGGAGGCAATATCGACGCATTCCTCGACGGCGGCGAGCTCAAGGTCGTCGAAAGCTCCGGCAGATACGAGCCGCGTTTTAAAATAGTCGAGATAATAGAAGAACTCAGAGAAAAAACTTCGCCCGAAAACTGAAAATTTTTTTTGCGGCTCGCCAATTCATGAGGTGAGCCGCAAAATTTTTGCCGAGTGCGTCTTTTTTTGTCAAATCTGTTGACTTTTTTGCGGATTAGCTCTATATTAGTACTTACTATATTTTTGATGTGCGGTTTGCATCGTATTCTTTTGAGAGAGGGGCTGCATAATTGAAAAAAAATGTCATTATCGATCTGAAACACATCTCCGTCAAACTGGGTGATAATCAGGTGCTCGACGATCTGAGCCTTTATATAAGGGACAGGGAGTTCATCACGCTGTTAGGTCCGTCTGGCTGCGGAAAGACTACTATTCTGCGCGTCATTG
>DKDF01000104.1:5119-6815 GCA_002451755.1 Ruminococcaceae bacterium UBA6855 | reverse complement strand
CCGGCGGCTTCGTCAGCCAGGAAAACTACGACAACGACCTCGCCGTTGTCAACGGACACTCATACAAGGAGCTCAAGAGCAACAACACGAATCTCGCGATTCTCTGCTCCCACAACTTCAATCAGCCGTTCAACCAGCCGATCGAATACGCGCAGAAGGTCGGCGAGCTGACAAATATGCTCGGCGCGGGACACATTCTCGTCCAGCGCTACGGCGATATCCTCGACGGAAAGCGCACATGGCAGAAGGAGCTTGACCGCTCGAATGTCAGACCCACTCTCCCCGACGCCGTTGCAGGCGACATAACCGCCGCCATGCCCTACCGCGCGATGCTCAACATAATCAACTTCATCCAGGCTGTCGACTATGTCGTGCCCGGCTTCGCCGCGGAGGAGACGCTGCTCTACTCCCCCGAGCTCAAGTTCTACTCCAACCGCATCAAGATGGACGAAAACTTCGACACGAACGTCAGAGGTCTTCATTGCCTCGGCGACTCGAGCGGCTGGACAAGAGGTCTGATGATGGCATCCGTCATGGGCGTGCTCATGGGCAGAAGCATCGCAGACAGATACAGCGAGTAAACGCGATAAAACGAGTAAACGCAACTAAAAATGAATGAACCCCCGAAGATTTTGGAAGTCTCCGGGGGTTAATTTTGTTTTATTGAATCAGAATGTGCTTTTGCACCTTTCGGCTTCTTCTTTTGCGTCCGCGCCGTTTATTATAACATTGAGCAATCCGTCGCCGTAATGTTCAAGCATTACTTTCGGCAAAACCAGACTTTCTGTCAGAATTCCTCTGGTCGGAACCGAATCAGAGCAGTTTACATAATACTTAAAACGAACCTGACCGTCATCCATATCAAGCTCAAAGTTGCCGGCGGCAAGTCGATGGTTTAGCCTGCAAATAAAATCCGCAAGATTAAGCATTTTCCTTTTATCCGATGCATCTGCGTTTATCGGCAGAACTGCATAGACTATATACGAGTCATTTTTAACATCGATAATATACTTGGTTTTCTGCAATCTGCTGCTAAGGGCAATTGCAGCCAGAAATACTCCCCTGCTGCCCCCTTCTATCTCGTTAAACGAATATGTAACTTTCGTCTCAGCGAGAGCACCTTTGATTGCCTCAGCCGCTGCTTTTGAATATGTCCTTCCCGCCATGGTTCTTCCTCCGTTTTAAAATATTTTTGTTCAATGGTCGAATATCAAACCATAGTCATAATATCATGGAGAAAATTTTCATGTCAACATGGGGGTCGGTACGAATCGCATTCAAATCGGTACGAAAACAAAAAAATTTAAAAGCACCTGCATTGCAAGTACTTTTTTGCGTTTTACAGATAAAGTTTCGGTGAAATATCCCGCCGACGCGGGATGTGAAATGTTTGCCTTGCGGCAAACGTGAAATATTGCTCCTTCGTCGCAATGTGAAATAAAATTTGCCCACGTTCGCGCAGCGAACATTTCACGCGAGTTATCGCATTTCACACGCCGCAGGCGTATTTCACTTGCCCGCAAGGGCAAATTTCACTGAAAAAGGCACTTGCAATTAATCGCAGTGCCGAATAAAGCCCTATAACTTTAGTGAAATCGCTCGCCTTGCTCGCGGTGAAATAATTTACTTCGTAAATTGTGAAATTTGATGCTGCGCATCAAGTGAAATAAAATTCGTTCCTTCATATGCCGCAGGC
>DKDF01000104.1:0-4946 GCA_002451755.1 Ruminococcaceae bacterium UBA6855 | reverse complement strand
GATTCGAACCACCGAAGCCGAAACAACAGATTTACAGTCTGCCCCATTTGACCGCTCTGGAACTCTCCCATATTCGGTTTTCGTTGAGGTTGGAAAAAAACTGGAGCTGGTGGACGGATTCGAACCCCCGACCTGCTGATTACAAATCAGCTGCTCTACCAGCTGAGCTACACCAGCATCTCAACGCTCGAATAATATATCACAAATCGAGCGTTGAGTCAAGCCCTAAATCAAAAAAAATCGAAAAAATCGTTTATTTTCCGCTTCTGAGCAGCTCGGTCATGACCGCCGCCGAATTCTTCGCGGCAAGGGCGGTGAATTTTGAATAATCCATGTGCGATGAGCCGTCCGCCGCGTCGGATATCGCGCGGATAACGCAGAACGGAACTTTGTTCACATAGCACACATGACCTATCGCCGCGCCCTCCATTTCGCAGGCTATCGCGCCGAAAGTTTCGGAGATATATTTCTTCTTCTCCGCGCTGTTGACAAAGCAGTCGCCCGAGGCAATTTTGCCCTTGACGCATCTGATGCCGCCGACTCCCTCGGCTGCGGCGCAGATTTTATCGGCAAGCTCGCCGTCGGCGGGGATATCAACTATATTTATGCCCGATATCATGCCGACCGGGTCGCCGAGCGGACTCGTGTCCATGTCGTGCTCAACAACGAAGTCGCTAACCGCGATATCGCCGATATTGAGCTTCGTGCTCAGGCTCCCGGCAACGCCCGTGTTTATTATCCTATCCGGTGAATAGAGCAGGATCATCGTCTGGGCGCACATCGCCGCGAACACTTTGCCTATTCCGCACACGGCGGTCACTACTTCGCGCCCGCAGAGCGTGCCGCTCGTGAACTCGATGCCGCTGACTGTCTTTGTCTGCCTGTTCTCCATCTGCGCGTTGAGCGCCTCTATCTCGATTTTCATCGCTCCGATTATTCCGGTCATGGCTGTCTCCTTTTTACTCCGTGGGATATTTGAAATCCTGCTCGCGGCTCTCGAGCTGTTTGAGATACCGCGCCGCCTCTTTGTGCGCCGCCTCGATGCTGAGCTCTTTATAGTTGCCGCACTCCTTGCGCGATGCGCCGAACATCTCCGGCGCGTCGATAGTCTTTCTCAGCGCTTCTTTGACTTTTTCGAGCGCGCGCTCATGGTTCTGCGAGCGCATGAGCAGATAAAAGCCCGTGCGGCAGCCCATTGGGCCGAAGTATATGACATCCTCCGCCGCGTCCGAATTGCGCAGGAACGTCGCGAGCATATGCTCCATGGAGTGCATCGTGATGTTGTCCATATAGTCGCCGCAGTTCGGCTTGCGGGTGCGCAGATCGTATGTCGTGATATCGCCGTCGATGCGCGAGATGTACATCCCCGGGACTATATAGTCATGATCGACCGAAAAGCTGGTTATTCTCTGCATAAAATACCCTCCTGTTTTCTGACAGATGAATTATACCACACGCCGGGCGCGGTTTCAATGAATATCGGCGCGCGGCGGAGCAAAAATAGAATTGAAGGAGGCTTTTAGAAAATGGGAAAATTCTTTCTTGAAAACCGCGAGATACGCGAATGCTTCGACGCGCTGCCCGTTGAAGTGCGCAACAAGATAATCGAGAGCGATCTCGAAATAAACAGCAAAGACGAGCTCGAGCTTGTCGCAAAAAGGCTCGAAAATCTTTCCAAATAGCCGTTTTCTGTTGACTGATGCCGCGCACTCGTGTAAAATGGGTGTGCGGTATATTTTACACAGATTTTACAATAGAATTAGTATCGTGCTGTAAAACAACATACAAAAAGAGGCATCGCTATGATTATTGACAAATTCGAGAATCTTCCGCTCTATTTCTCCTGCCTGCCGGGACTCGACAAGGCGGCGGAATTCCTCGCCGGAGAGAATATCGCCGACGGACACTACGAGATAGACGGCGAAAAAATATTCGCAAACGTGTCAAGCTATGAGCCAAAGGAGTTTAACGGCGATATGCGCTTTGAGGCGCATAAAAAATACGCCGACCTCCAGGCGGTTCTCGAGGGCGAAGAGCGCATCGACTGGGCGCCGCTCGGCTCGCTCAAGGAAGAGAGCGAGGAATATTCAAAGGGCGGCGACATAGCTTTTTACAGCGGGGACGAGCACATGAGAGTGACACTCTCGGCGGGCGAATTTCTTATTCTGTTCCCCGGCGACGCGCACAAGCCCTGCATCCGCAGCGGCGGAAAAGTGAAGAAAGCGGTAGTAAAGCTCGCGCTGTAAAACGCGCTTTCGGGTGAAGCTATGAAGAAAAACGACAAGATAACAGTTATAACCTGCGCGGCGGCGTTCGCGCTGAATGTCGCGCTGTTTTCGGTCAAGCTCTATGTCGGCCTGTGCGCGAACAGCATCAGCATATATTCGGACGCCGTGAACAATATGTTCGACAGCCTCTCGGGGCTTGCGGCATTCATCTGCTTCGCCGCGCTGCTCAGCTCCTCGAGCGAGGGCACGCGCGCGATAATCAAAAAAGCGGAGCAGTTCTTTTCGTTCGTCATGTCTGTGATAATACTTCTCACGGGGCTGTATTTCGCATATAATTCGCTCGAGCGGCTGTTCTATCCGACGCCGATATCTTATCTGACGCGCTATCTCGTGATGCTGATAATCACGGTCGCGGTGAAGTTCGTCATGTTCTTCGCCTACCGCGGGGTCTACCGAATCACCGGCTCGCCGATTATAAAGGTCATGGCGGCGGACAGCATACTCGACTGCTTCATAACCCTCGCCACGGTCATGAGTCTCACCGTCTCGCAGTATGTCGAGTTCGCGGTCGACGCGGTGTTCGGGCTTGTTATCAGCGCGGTTCTGATAACCTCGGCGGTGAAGCTCGCGACAAAATCGGGCGCTGTGATGCTCGATTTTGTCGGCAGCGGCAAACGCGAAGAAATATCTGAGATATTTGACTCCCTCGGCGTTGCGGTCGATTACATCACCTACCGCCGCACGGGGACGGAAATCGAAGCGTTCGCAAAACCGGAATTCCCGGAAAATACGGACGAAAATGAAATAACGCAAAAACTTGTCAGCGCCTGCAAAGAAAAAGGCGTGACGCTGCACATATTGAAAATCTGAAGAGTCATGAAAGGAGCAAAAATGAAAGAGAAAAAGAAGAAAGATCCGAAGAAGAAAAAGAGAGCACTGATCATCACAGGCTCGATCCTCGGCGTTTTCGCGCTGTTTGTTGTGACGGTCGTTATGATAACGATTATCGGCGACAAGGCGAACATCAAGCGCGCCGAGAGCTATGACCCGGTGGTCATTGAGAATCAGCTCGTGCCCGAGAAGGACGAGAACGGCTACTGGACGTTCACGACCGACCGCGACCTCAAAATAATGCAGCTGACCGACATACATCTCGGCGGCGGCTGGCTCTCGCTCAAGAAGGACTCGCAGGCGATAAACGCAGTCGCCACGATGATCCAGGCAGAGAAGCCCGACCTCGTTATCATCACGGGCGACATGGCGTTCCCCGTTTTCTTCAAGGCGGCGACATTCAACAACAAGCTGCCCGCCAAAGAAATAGCCGCTCTCATGGAGCATCTCGGGGTCTACTGGACGGTCGCCTTCGGCAACCACGACACCGAGGCTTACAGCTACTACTCCCGCGAGCAGATTTCGGACTTCTACGGCAACTCCGGCTTCAAATACTGCCTGTTCCAGAAAGGTCCCGACGATGTTGACGGCTACGGCAACCAGGTCATAAATGTCAAAAATTCCAAGGGTATCCTCACCCAGTCGCTCTACATATTCGACAGCCACTCGTACACCGACGGCGACTTCCTCGGCATGATGTGGAAATACGACAACATTCACGAGAACCAGGTTCAGTGGTACAGGGACAACGTAAATCTCATGAACAAGCAGAACAACGAGCGCCTCAAGGAGCTGGGTCTGCCCGAGAATTCGGACGTCAAGTCCCTCGCATTCTTCCACATTCCGCTGACCGAGCAGCGCGACGCATGGTATGAATACATGGAAAACGGCTTCAAGGACACGGAGAACGTCAAGTATGTCTACGGCAAGGCCGGCGAGGGCAAAAAGATAATCTACTGCGGCATGGGCGAAGACGATCTGTTCGAGACGATGCAGGAGCTCGGCTCGACAAAGGGACTCTTCTTCGGCCACGACCACGACAACAACTTCTCGATCTATTACAAAGGCATCCGCATGACCTACGGATACAGCATCGACTACCTCGCCTATTCGGGAATCAACAAGCGCGGTTCCCAGCGCGGCTGCACGATAATCACTGTCTCGCCCGACGGCACTTTCGACTGCAAAGCGGAAAACTACTATCAGAAGAAGTATCAGAGCCAGTACGAAAAAGAGCAGGTCACGATGCAGGATGTCACCGAGGCTTCGACTCATCTTTAATTCGAATAAAGATTAAATAGAGCGTTATAAAGCGAAACCTACTCGAGGAAACTCGGGTAGGTTTTTTGCGTTGCGGCGAACAGTGTGAGATGGATGTCGCTTTGTAAATTTGGATTTTGATGTAGATACCGATGATAGGCAACTATAGTAATATTACAAATCAGCATAATAGCGTAGGGGCGGATATTATCCGCCCGCGAAATCTGCACAATTTTATTGGCGCGTAGGGTGCGGCGACCTCGACGCACCCTACAAATGCGTGCCAATAATTTTATGCAAGCTTCGTCGGCAAATGATATCCGCCCATACCGCAAACTTCTTCGTTTTTCACTTTTACTTATTACTTTGAGCGAAGCGAAACTAACCCCTCAGTCTTGGCTTCGCCAATCCAGCTCCCCTGCAGGGGAGCCAAAAGTAGGCGAACGAAGTTCGCCTATCAATTGTAAGGTAAAAGTTAGTGACTCGATTAATCTTGATAATCAGGTTTCCCATAGCCGCGCCGCAGTGTTTGAAAACTAGATAAGAGGAGCGAGGGAACGGCTTGCG
>DKDF01000016.1 GCA_002451755.1 Ruminococcaceae bacterium UBA6855 | reverse complement strand
GCTTCGGTGATGTTGCCCGCCTGTCCCAGTTAGCTATCGAACACTGCGGCGCGACTACCGAAAGCCTGATTATAAGAATTAGCTGAGTCGCTTACTTTTACCTTGCTATAAGCTTAAGTGATAGGCGAATCAATCTTCCCGCTCCGTTTATCACATCATGCGGCTTCGATATATGCAGGAAAAATCCCGGCAGACATTCCTGCCGGGATTGGAATTGTTTTATGAACACCCTGCTTTTTATTCTTCCTCTGTTTTGCCTTCGGCTTTGTCGTTCTCGTTGAATTTGTTGAGAAAATAGAGATAAGTCTCGGCATAGACGCGCTTTCTTGTCTCAAATCTGTCGCCGTCGTTGTGGTGGCGCGTATAGTGATCGATATCGGGCTTCAATATCTTCGTTATCTCCAGCGCTATTTCCTGATTTGTCATTTTATCACCTCCGCGGTTTTCATCTATATATTATCACCGAAGTAAATATTTTTCAACTATTGGGTTCGTTATTATTACTTGAAAGAAACAATTATTAAAATTATAAAATGACGGTTCACGATTCGATAAGAGAATACTTTTTTGTGCATTCTTGCTATTGACTCACAAAAAACAAGGTAATATAATGACATTGATGTTAAAAAAGACACCAGATGCAGCAAATTTCCCACTATTTCAGGAAGAGAGATTGCTACACCAACCATCAAGGAGAGGAAGATCTATCCATGGAAAACAAGAATCAGCGCATCTGCATCATCGGCGGCGGCCCCGCAGGCACGAGCATGGCTATGTACCTGGAGAAAAAGGGCTATGACAACTATGTCATCTATGAGAAGTCCGGCAAAGTCGGCGGCAAGGCATTCTCGCCCATGATGAAGGTCAAGAACGCACAGGGCAAATGGGAAGACCGCACCATTGAAATGGGCGCGGTCATGGGCTGCGACACTTACTTCGCAGTTCACGAGTGCGAAGAGTTCGGCGGCACGACCCATCTCGACGGACCGCCCATGGGCAGAAGATTCATGAATGTCGACGGCACGCCCCAGAAGTCTTCACCCCTCGCACTGCTCAAGAAGATCATGAAGATGAAGAAGCTCTCGAAGCTCCTCGAGACGAAGTACAAGGGCTACGATGTCAACGGTCACAGAGGTGTGTCCGAGGGTCGTTATGAGGGTCCCTGCCCGTCTCCCGAGATGAAGCTTGCTCACATCGAGGGCGAGAACCCGAACTTGAAGGATCTTTCGATGCCCTTCTCCGAATTTCTCAAGCTCAACCACTGCGAGGATGCAGAGCTCGTCTGGAAGGGTCCGTTCACTTCCTTCGGCTACGGCTACTTCGACGAGATCCCGGCGGCTTATGTTCTCAAGTATCTTGATGCCTTCACCGTCAAGCAGTTCCTTTCCACCGGCAAACTGTGGACTTGGTACAACGGCACCCAGAGCATCTGGGAGGGCGTCAACAGCCACCTGAAGCATCCCGCTCTGCTCAACTCCGAAGTCACTGACATCAAGCGTGAAAACAACAAGGTCTATGTCACCGTAAACGGCAAGACCGAAGAGTTCGACAAGCTCATCATCTGCACCCCGCTCGAGCTGTTCCTCGGCTACGGCGATCCCCGCCCGGAAGAGAAAGAGCTGTTCTCCAAGATAGTCCATAAGGAGTATTTCACCATGGCTGTCCGTCCCGAAGAGGGCAACGCGCCTGACATCTCCTATTATTTCTTCGAGAACATGACCAACGAGACCCGCGGACATCTTATGGTGTTCTATCATCGCTGGTCCGACGGAGTCACCGATCAGCCGCTCGTTACCTTCACCCTGCGCAACCACGAGGGTATGGAGGATGTTCCGTTTGAGGACGCAAAAGCGACTACCCTTGCGGACATGGAGAAGTGCGGCCTGAAGGTCGACAAGATCGAGCGTATCGACGACTGGTATTATTTCCCGCATGTCAGCAGCAAGGACTACGCTGACGGCTGGTATGAGAAGGTCGAAGCTATGCAGGGTAAGGACAACACCTATTATGCAGGCGAGGTCATGGCATTCGGCGACATGGAAGAGACCGTTGAATACAGCCGCGACCTTGCAAGAAGATTCTTTTAATTGAAGAGGTAAAATCATGCCGGAACAGAATAAGAAAATAATCAGCAAATATCAGGGCGACAAAAACCCCGACGAGCGCTATCTCAAGCTCGGCAGAAAGATAACCGACGCTATGGGACACAAGATCTCCGGAGTGACATCCGACGACCCGGAGTATTGGGGACTCAGAGAAGTCCTGACTCCCGAGATGTGCGATATCGCCAACAAGATGAAGCTCCGCCAGCACTACACCTTTGAGCAGCTGCTCGAGATGAACCGCGACTACGAAGCTATCGATCTGCAGAAGATACTCGATGAGATGGCTTACATAGGCATCCTTGAGTATGACTACGGCGACAACTACGACCATACTCACGAGCTCAAGGATCGCCCGCGCATCAGACGCTACAGACTGCCGTTCTATGTCCCCGGCTCCGCCGAGCTGTTCAACTCCTCGGTCGACAGGATCGCAAAGAACCCAGCAGTTGCCTCGTTCTTCGAGCGTATGACTTTCATCCCCCTTGCAGGCATCACTCAGATGGTGCCGCCCGGAGGCGACGGAATCGGAATGCATGTCATCCCGGTCGAGAAAGCTATCGACGCCGAGAGCAAGTCGATAGACCTTGAGCATATCTCATACTGGCTCAAGAAATACGAGGGTCATATCTCCGCAGGTATCTGCTCCTGCCGCGCTTCGCGCGCAGTGCTCGGCGACGGCTGCACCGATGATTTTGACGATTGGTGCATCCAGCTCGGCGACATGGCAGATTACACCGTTGAGACCGGACGCGCGCACTACATAACCAAAGAGCGCGCTCTCGAGATACTCGAGCTTGCCGAGAAGAACGGCTATGTCCATCAGATAACCAACATCGACGGCGAGAACAAGATTTTCGACATCTGCAACTGCAACGTCAAAATCTGCAACGCTCTGCGTACTTCTCTGCTGTTCAATACACCCTATCTTTCGCGCAGCTCCTACACCGCAAAGGTCGAGAAGGAGAAGTGCGTAGCCTGCGGCAAGTGCGTTGAGACCTGCCCGGCGGGCGCTGTCAAGATGGGTCAGAAGCTCTGCCGCAAGGACGGCTCCGAGGTCAAATATCCTCATGCTCCCCTGCCGGACAACAACATCTGGGGACCCTATGCATGGGATGAGGACTACCGCGACACCGCGCGTATGTCCAACACATATGCCAGCGGCTCCGCTCCGTGCAAGGCGGCATGTCCCGCGCATGTGCCCGTTCAGGCTTACCTGCGCCTCGCCCACGAGGGCAAGTACCGCGAGGCTCTCGCGATGATAAAGACCGAGAACCCGTTCCCGGCTGTCTGCGGACGCGTCTGCAACAAGAGATGCGAATCCGAGTGCACCCGCGGAAAAATTGACGCTCCCGTTTCGATAGATGCGGTCAAGAAGTTCGTCGCCGATCTCGACCTCAACGCTGAGGACAGATTCGTGCCCGAAAAGACCGTTCAGTCGATCCACGGCGCGTTCGACGAGAAGATTGCCATCATCGGCGGCGGTCCTGCCGGTCTGAGCGCGGCATACTATCTCGCACAGATGGGTTACAAGCCCACCGTTTTCGAAAAGAACCCGATCCCCGGCGGTATGCTCACATACGGCATCCCCAGCTACAAGCTTGAAAAGGATGTTATCGCCGCAGAGATCGATATCATCAAAGAGCTCGGCGCCGAAATCAAGTGCGGCGTTGAGGTCGGCAAGGATATCACGATAGCTCAGCTCAAAGAGCAGGGCTACAAGGCGTTCTATATCGCTATCGGCTGCCAGGGCGGCAGACGCCCCGGAGTCAAGAACGACGACGCACCAGGCACACATATCGCCGTTGAGTATCTGCGCCACTGCTTCGAGCACCGCGAGGATACATTCGACGGCAGCGTAGTTGTCATCGGCGGCGGCAATGTCGCTATCGACTGCGCAAGAAACGCTCACCGTCTCGGCGCTTCCGAGGTCAGCATGTTCTGCCTCGAGTCGCGCGACGAGATGCCCGCGAGCCGCGAAGAAGTCGCAGAAGCCGAAGAGGAGAACATCAAGGTCAATCCCTCCTGGGGTCCCAAGGAAGTCCTCGTCGACGAGAGCGGCAAGGTCACCGGCATCGTGCTCAAGAAGTGCGTGCGCACAATCGACCCCGAGACCAAGCGCTTCTCGCCCGTATATGACGAGAACGAGACTATCGAGGTCAAGGCAGACAAGATCGTCTTCGCTATCGGTCAGGCTATCGAGTGGGGCAAGCTGCTCGAGGGCACAAAGGTCACTTTCTGGCACGGCAACTATCCCGTCGCAGACAAGTTCACCTATCAGACCGAGGATCCCGATATCTTCGTCGGCGGCGATGTTTACACAGGTCCGCGCTTCGTTATCGACGCTATTGCCGCCGGTCACGAGGCAGCAGAGAGCCTTCACCGCCACGCCCGCCCGGACGCTTCCATGACCATCGGACGCGACCGCCGCAGCTTCACTCCGCTGAACAAAGACGATATCAAATTCCCGTCCTATGACACGGCAGGCCGCCAGGAGGCCGGTATGGACGAGTCGATAGACGCGAAGATGTCCTTCAAGGACGCGCATCTGGATCTGACCGAAGAGCAGGTCAAGATCGAGACCGGACGCTGCCTCGGATGCGGCGCATCGTATGTCGACTACAACAAGTGCATCGGCTGCGGCCTCTGCACGACGAAGTGCGAATTTGACGCTATCCACCTCGTGCGCGATCATCCGGAATGCTCGACTATGTGCGTTGCCGAGGACAAGGTCGGCGGACTTCTGAAATATTCCGTCAAGCGCGCCTTCAAGATTCTGGGTCACTTAGGCTCGGATGAGGCGAAGGAGATGGCGAAAAAGCGCAAGGCCTATAAGCAGGCTCAGCAGAACAAGGATTGATTTCATGCATGAATTAGGCATAGTTCTCCATGTTATAGATCAGGTGGAGGAGCTCGCCAAGGAAAACAATGTCAGCAAGGTGACCCGCCTCACGCTTGAGGTCGGCGAAGTGTCGTCGATAGTTCCGTCGTACTTTTCGGACTGCTTCGAGTGGGCGAAGAAAAAGACGGAATATATGCAGGACACCGAGCTCGAAATGATTATTCTCGAGGGCGTCTCCTACTGCAAGGACTGCAAAAAGACCTATAAGACCACGGAATACGCAAAAAAATGCCCGCACTGCGGCAGCGACAACACCTATCTCGTGACAGGCAACGAGCTGCGCATCAAGGACATTGCGGTTGTTGACAAAAAATAGCCGTGCGGTAAAACAAAAAAACAGCACCGTTTCTAAAACTTGAAACGGTGCTGTAATTTTTTATTTTTCAGTGTCTCTCGTCAAAATTTGAATAGGTCTCGCAGAATCGCGCCTGAAACGACGCGGGCTCATCTCCGGCATAGAGGTGCGAGATATCGCCGAAGGCGTTGCATCTGAAAACGGCTTTTCCCTGCTCGCGCTCTTCGGTTATCAAAGTCGTCACCGAAGTCGGCAGCGCGACGAAATTATGCCAGAGCACGACGGGCGATATCTTCAGAATATGCGAGAGCAGAACGCACTCCACGCCGAAATGGCAGAAGAGCACCACAGTGTCGCTGTTCTCCCGCTCGACTCTGTATATCTTGCCGTCGTGGACATAGCCGTGGCGCGCAAGCAGCTCGTCTATGCCGTCGCAGACGGTTTTGTATTTTTCGGGCACATCCCCGCTGCTGTAAAACGGGGTGGATATCCACTTGTCCTTGTCGTAATAGTCGTCGTTTTCGCTCAGAAACGCAGGCGTTCTGTCCCAGGGATAGGTGCGCTCCCCGCTCTCCGGGTCTATGACATAGCCGTCGAACTCGCGCAGCCAGTCGAATATCTCCGCCGTTCTGCCAAGCGCGTTGAGCGTTGCTTTTGAAGTATCCTTCGCCCTGCCGAGCGGCGAGCAGTAGAACGCCGCAACATCGAGCTTCGTCAGCCTGTTTTTGAGCAGCTCTGCCTCGTGCCAGCCCTTCGGGGTCAGGGAATCTATCGAATAATCCGGATCGCCGTGGCGAACAATGAGAAGTTTCATTCAAATTACCTCCGCTGTTTTCTGCGATAATTATATCTCATTTGGCTTGGATTTTCAACAAGACTAAGTCAATAAGCAGTTCAGGAGTATATATAAACAAAAAATTTATTTTTAGCCTGCGTTTTTAGGAATATATTACCAAATTTTATTTTTTCGTTATTGACTTTGCTTTTTTCTTCACTCTATAATTGAATTGCGGCAGTCACCGACTGCGCACAAAACCGGAAAAGAAAGGAAAAAAGTCATGTCAAAAATCATCTCGCTTATTGTATCTTTTATCATGTTCTTTTTCCCCATGCTGAATGTGCCGAATGTAAAAGTTGACGAATCGAAGTTCAACACGGAATACGCCAACATCTTCGTCCACGGACTTTCCGGCTGGGGCAGTTACGATTGGTACTACGCCGCGATGCCCTATTGGGGCGTGTTCGGCGGCGACCTGATGCAATATCTCAACGCAAGAGGATTCGAAAGCTACTGCGCCTCGGTCTCCGGAACGGACAGCGCGTGGGACAGAGCGTGCGAGCTCTATGCCCAGCTGACCGGCACACTCACCGACTACGGCGAGGAGCACAGCAAGAGATGCAGGCACGACCGCTACGGCAAGGACTTCACAGATCAGCCGCTTGTCGACGAGTGGAACGCCGAAGAAAAGATAAACCTCTTCGGTCATTCTTTCGGCGGCGCTACGGTAAGAATATTCGCGGAGCTCATGGCAAACGGAAGCCCCGAGGAACGCAGCACCTCCGGCAACGAAGTGTCCGAATTCTTCAAGGGCGGCAAGGCTGACTGGATATACAGCATAACGACCCTCGCCGCGCCGCACAACGGCACCTCCGCATATCTTGTACGCAAAGAGATACTCAAAGCCCCGAATGCTACGGCAGAGGAACGCGCCGTTGTCGCGGTGCTGACAGTTGCATCCATGCCGAGCCTCGACGGCAGAGACCTCGAGGACAGCGCCGAGGGGGACATGGACATCGACAACGCAATGGAGCTAAACAAGAGAATATCCACCCTCAAAAATGTCTATTACTTCTCATATGCGTGCAGCGCGACCGAGCCTGCAGACGACGGAATATATTATGTCCCGAAGGATGGCATGGTCGAGGGACTTTACAAAGCCTGCTCGCGGAGAATGGGCAGATTCTCCGGCACGACCGAGGGCGGCTATGTAGTTGACGAGAAGTGGCGCGAAAACGACGGACTCGTCAACACCTATTCAGCGCTCGCGCCGATCGGTGCGCCCACCGTCAATTATGACAGCGCGAATGTCCGCACGGGCGTGTGGAACATCATGCCGATATATGAGGGCGACCACATGTCCCTCCAAGGCGGCATGACGGTCAACAACAATGTCCGCGTATTCTATATCGAGCTGCTGTCGATGATAAATTCGCTGTAAAACACAGTGCCGTCGGTTTCGGCGGCACAGCATAAAAAATCCCGGCAAACCTCAGGTCTGCCGGGATTCTCTGTTTAAGTTATTCCTCGCCGACTACATTTGAATATGCGGTAGTCACGCTGAGTCCCGGAACGGTTCCGAGCTTTTCGGCAAGCGAAGAGATGGTCTCAAGCGGCGCATCGAGGGCGACGGAGACGAGATTCACGCCCTTTGCGCGGTAAGGGATGCCCATTCTGCCGATTATATGCTCGCCGAACTCGTGCAAAAGCGCGTTGAGCTGCTCGACGGACTCCTCTTTTTCCACTACGATTGAAACGACCGCAACTATTGTCTGCATAAAAATATCTCCCTTATTTGAGAATAGTGATCTTTCCGATAACGGGAAGCTCCTTCGCCCTGCCCTTAACGGCGTTGACAATACCCATTATCACGAGCACAGTAAACAGAATATTTACCAGTCCGCAAACATTGCCGATTATGCTCGCAACAGAGGTGTTGATATAGCCGAACACGCCGACTATAATTCTGGTCACGAATGTCCAGACGAACTCCGTTATCGCCAGAACGAGTCCCTGATTGGTGTGGAAGCGCGCATACTTCGAGTCTTTAGCAGCAAAGAGCGGAACGAGCACGAGAATTCCGATATAGGCGAGCACCGCCATGACCTTGTTCGACTGGATGTCGTTCGGATCGAACTCGGATGTTGTATCGGGCGTGTCGTTGAGCTCGGATATTCTTGTTCCGAGATCCTTCTTCTCCTCTTCCCACGGCTCCTTGTCATGATTTTCGGGCGCAACGGGCGCGCCGCATTCGGGGCAGAAACGAGCCCCGTCGTCTATCTTTGAACCGCAGTTAGTGCAAAATGCCATCTTTTATTTCCTCCTGATTTCCTTGTTGTATCTCAATTATACCAAGCTTTTTCGGGCTTTACAAGCCGCGAAAAGCATTATATTTCGGCTTTCTTTCGGCGCAGAATGCGCCGCAAAATGAGCGAAACCGCCGCCGAAACGGCATATGCAATCAGACAGCCGACACAAAGAAGTATAAATATCAATCCGGCTGCATTGTTATCGTTCGTCATCTCAAGACCGAATAAATTCATAATTTTCGGCGCCGCACCGACAGCACTCGCAAGCACGAACCAAAAGACCGCCGAGACGGCTGTCGCCGCCGCCCTTATCAGCAGTGATTTGATATCCGGCAGCGCAAAAAGTGCCGCGAATATTACCGCCGCAAAAGCGCCGATCTGAAACATCGGCAATACCGTATTGAGCCTTTCAGCCGGCAGCGCAGCACAGAATAGGCTCATCGCCGCCATTGCGAGCACCACAAAAACCGTACCTGCCGCAAAGCCGATAAGACAATCTTTTTTCGGCGTCATATTTTTCATGACTCTTTCTCCGCATCGTCGAGCAGGCTCTCTTCCTCCCTGTGCCAGAGATAAGCGAGCGTGCCGATGTAGCCCTCTTTCCACGGCTTGTATTTGCCGTTGTAGTGGACTATTGAGCAGTTCTTCTCGATCCACTCGTGGGTTCTGAGGCTGTGGAGCGCGGTCTTTTCGTCGAGGTTATATATCTCCGGCGAGACATAGCGCGTTTTGGTGCAGTAGAGCGCGTTTATGACATCCTGATCGCCGAGATAGAGCTTGTCCGCGTTCTTGTCGATATAATCAAAGAGCTCCTTTGATGTGTAGCTGCGTCTGAGCTCGTCGAGGTTCATCATCAGCACGCCCGCGTTGATATAGCGCGAGCCCTCGGGCATACCCAAGCGGATATGATTGATATCCTCGACCACGCCGAAAGTATGGCTCGCCCCGGCGAAGCAGAAGCAGTCGAGATCCATGTTATAGAGATCGGATATAGAGTTGAGGATCAGCGTATCCGGGTCGATATAAAGTATTCTGTCGAGCTCGGCGGGCAAAAATTCGTGCGCGGTGAGTCGATAATATGTCTCTTTGGTTATCCTGTCCTCCGTCGGAGCGTCGGCGTTGAGCTCGTGGGAGAGGCGGATGGAATGGACATTGAAGCGGCTGCGGTCGATGCCGCGGAATATGCTTTCGATATTCTCGTCGGTCAGCGACGAGTGGGCTATGTATAAATCGAACTTCGGGCAGTCGTCCGCGCGAACGAGCGAATGGAGCATCACGGACAGCGGCCGGATATAATTGGCGTTAAGCGTTACGAGTATGTTCATCAAAGACCTCCCGGGTATAGATTCAGTTAAATTATAATATATTTTCCCCTCTGTTTCAAGCGCGGAAAACGCCGCCACAAAGGACGGCGTTTTGTACTTTATATTTTCTTCTGCGCGCAGGCTTCGATAAGCTTATCGTGGACGGAATCGAACACCGCCGCGTCGTTGTCGCAGTCGTCAAATGCCCTGAAAGCGGTCGAGCAGATGCTGTCGGCAAGCGGTTTGTCTTTTGCCGCGAGAGCCTTGAGCAGCTCATAATCCTCCGTGCCGCCGCGGCTGAGTTCGGTGCGCATCGAGCCCAATATATCTTTTCCGAGCGGATAGAGAATGTGCGTGTCGCCCGCGGGCAGCCTGTTGGTCGGCGAGTTAAGCGGGCAGGTTATCTCGAACGGGCGCTTGGGGTCGTTCCAATAGTTGAGCCCCCAGTGGAGGAAGCCGGTCAGTCTGTAGCGGTAGCTGCCCCAGAACAGCATGCGAGTGCGTATCAGCGGCATATCGAGCAGGCGGTTGCAGTAATGCCCGCCGGGGATGCAGCAGGTGTAGAACCATCTCTCGTCGCCGAGCGAGCGCAGGCGCTCCAGCGCCGCCATGTTGCGCGAATAGTAATCATTTTTCGGCACCCAGATATCCAAGCTGCCCTGCAGCTCGTGCGTCTCGATGGCATCGAGCAGCGGAACTCCGGGCATGAACTTGCGCACGATGCCGGAGAGGATTCTGTAATCCGCCGCGGCGCGTTCGTGCGGCTCATCGCCGACATGCTGAACGACTTTGTCATACCAGCCGTTTTTCTGCAAAAATTCGCGCCACGCGGTAAAAAACGCCGAAGCGTATTCATATCCCTCGTTTGACAGCGCGGGCACGCGCCCTTTTGGCGTGTCTATCTTGAAGTCAGCCGCATCCCAGTTGTCGCGGTTGAAGATTATCGAACCTTCAATTTTTTTGAATCCAAGATTGAAGAACAGGCGTATCAGCTTCTCGCAGTTTGAAAAATCGAAGACATATCTGCCGCTGTCGTCAACCGAACCCGCTAACAAAGCATCGCCCTGAACCTGAAAAACATTCTGATGCATGCGGCGCATGAGCTTTCCGTATTTTTCGAGAATCGCCCAATATTCGTCGGAATATAATTCCACATCGTGAGCGTCGCAGATTTTGTCGACGCTGTACCAGTTCGTGAAATTCAGAGTCTCCTGCGGCAAATCTGCATTGGCAACTGATATTTCAACGGCTATATTCGCAGTGAATTTTCCGCCCGAAACGGCTATATTCCCGGAATACACACCCGGCGCGCAGTCGGATTCAACGGACACGCTGACATACACCGCCGCCGTTCCGTCGTCATTTTCAACGCCGTCGTGCGGTATCGGTTCGATAGCGTCGAACACCCAAAACGGAGCCTTGCGGGTCGCATAATCTTTCGCCGTTTTCCAGTTCGCGGTGAATCCGTGCAGACCGGTGTTATACTCGACCCTGACCGCCCGCTCGCGGAATATCTCGACCTCAAAGCCGGCGGATTCCGATTCAAACTCCGCGCGGATATCCCCCGGCTCAAGCCCCTCGAACAGTATCTGAAACCCCGCCGAGCCCCCGCGCACCGCGCTGAGCTTTATTTCATGGCGTTCATCCGAGACAATGCTGTCAGGATAAAGCCATTCGTTCATGCTTTTGACTGTAAATTTCACATCTTTCTCCTATGTAAATATATAAATTCGTATAGCGGCGAGCCGCATTTTGTACCCCAAAGACAATTCTTGCCCGCATAGTAAAAGCTATCCGTATATTTGACCAATGATCTTTGATGAAATTTGTTCCCATTGAGGATAACCCCTAAGAACATCTTCATATGATCGTGTCAAAATGCCACCGGGAATTTTGCCTTCTGCTTTTGTTTTTTTCGAGCTGAAAGAAAAGCATTTAAAATTATCTCGTATACCTGGATTTGAAAAATAATCCGTATCGACCTTGGTCGATAGGAATTCGACAAATTCATCTGTGTAATCCTGCATTATCACTGCAACTGCACCATATAGGTTGCTGCGCCAAATATCCGCCTGCCGCATTTCTTCTTTGGTGTATTTTTGCCAAAACTTCTTTTGCGGCAGCACCATTGGTTTCTCAACTAACTGAATCAATTCATCAAACGACAACTGCGGCATTAATTCAAATCCATTTTCCTGTCCCCAGCCAAAATCATATAGCAATCTTTTGCGGTATAACTCTCCTGTTTCAGCATTTACATAGAGACCATTCTGTTGTTTTGAAAATATTTCTCCTTCATAGTCAGGGAAAAAGTGAATTGTAATATAAAAATATCGCTTCAAAATCTTCTCCTATCTCATTTGAAAATGCCGTCGATTTCTAATATTTCCCGGTATAATTGTTAAGCGGTTGCTGTCATAGTTAATCAAGCCGAGCGTTAATTTTTTATAGATTTTTAATATGCTTTTTACTCTTCGAAATTGAATTTACCGTTTATGCAAAAGCAGCCGCAAGTTGCTTTCCCAAACCTCATTCCCACACTTCTTTGCTTTTTCAATGCAAACATTTATCGCATCATGGATAGAATCGTTATCCGCGTATCTTTGCAGCCTATTCAAGATGCAAAAAGCCCCCGGCCAATTCATGTCCTGCAGCCATCCTAACAAGTCAACCAAATAAGGCTTAAGATTTTCATCGCTTTTTTCTGCTACGATTACGGCACAACCTTCCCATACATTTTTATTATGCTCTGGTGTTAACGGTTGTATAAACGGAATGATTGTTTCCGTGTCTCTTGCCAATGATACTCCTTTGATTCGAATTTCAGATGGCATATGCCAATCGATCATATCCATAATCTCTGCGATATCTGCCATTTTAACACCCTCCATTCAATTTAACGTAAACCGACTAAACAGCTTGCGTCTCATTCGAACTCCCGCTTCGAATTTTCTGTTTATTCTGCCGCAGTTTTATAAGTTCACATCTTTCTCCTATGTAAATTTCGATAATCTACTGTGCAATCAATTAAAACTTATCAGCATTGCCGCTGAAAAAGCCTTGATTACAATATATAAATCTTTTACCATTCCCTCTCGCCGGGGCATGGGTCTGCTCCGTTTTTCTGCAGGTTCGCGCAATACCAATTAAGTAAAATTACCCGTCCCAACCAAAAAATTATATAAGTCAACCCAATAAATATGGTAAATGCAGCAGCGGCGATCAAAACCTCATATAAAAGCCGCATCCAACCGCTCTGAGCGGCATAAAAATCCGAAAGCTTTTTTTCAAAAGAATCTCCGATCAGGATATGAGGTATTTCAATAGATGCATAGAGCAGTATAACTATAAGCCACTTTATAAGATTGCTTCTTCTTTCCCATTTTTTATAGTCATCTATCTTTATTTTCTCTCCGCATTTTGAGCATTGGTATTCCTCTTTAAGCGTAGTGTCCGGTTTCAATAATCTCTTACCGCCATAAAACTCCCTCAGGCTGGGATATATTTTATGCCTGTCCGAATTTTTATATTTATCCATATTTTAATCCCTTTCGTACCGCACGGATGCTTGCAGTGGTCGATATCTGATTGGAGCGATATATCGAACTATTCTGCCGCAGTTCTATAAAATTTACATCTTTCTTCCATGCAAATTTTCAATAATCTTTCCCGCAATCGTTTCGCATTCCCGCGGACTTTTGCGAAGCTTTTCACAACCGTTAATCACTTCGTCAAAGAAATACGAAATACTTCCTCATTAATTTTTATCTCATATCCATCCCGAATCCTCGGGACATAAGCATAAAATGTATATGCACACATCTCAGTTTCGAGCGCAGGTGTTTCTATGCAAAAGGAATCAGAGTTCCTGCTATCTGAAACCTTAATCTCATTATCAAGAAAGTTGCTGTTAACATTAACGTAATAATCATCTGTTCCTTTTATTCTAAAAATCATTATCGTACATTTTTTATTTTCAAGTTTTTTGAAATAAACCGTTTTGAATGTCGATAGCGTTTCTAACTGCCAACCGTTTTTTCCTTTGGCTATAAGGCACTGACCCTTTTCACCTTCATCCGTATACAGCACCATTGCCGACTTCTCGCCCTCTATAACTTTCACAATCTCACCTTGCTGAGAATAGTTAAATACCTCTTGCGGCGACGAGAATTCTCGCAAAAATTTCTCGGGCGGGAGCTCCAACATAAGTGTAAAGCCTATAGCAAGGACTAAAACGCCAACAATTATCGTAAGCCATTTTTTCCTGACATTATTTTTTCTGATTGTCAGTACAACCGCAACAATTACGGCAAGAGAAAACAATAGTATGATAACTTTAAGCATTATTCTTCAACCTTAATTTCATTATTACCGAGCCAATGTTTTAATAAGCACGGGCGTTCTCAATATAATTACCCGTCACACCATTCACGCACACTGAATTAAATTTAAGTTTCCCGTTTTTTCACTCGGCTTTATGACAAACCTGCGTCGTTTGTTCAGTGCTATTTAAATGTATACTCTCCCCTAAAAAAGCCAACAAATCGTCCTTTTTTATCGCGCGATGTTATATGCGAAAGATTAAAGACAGCCGTTGCAATCGTAGTTGCTTCGTGAATTGCGTAAGTTACTATAACAACCTGATTAATTTCTCTTGTAAAATAATAAGTCATGCTCACTATCGCAAGAGTTATTATAGAAATAACAATTGAAACCACATCTGCAAGATGATACTTCTCGATATTGGAACTGAAATTTTGATTGGGAAGACTCTTTATCGTCGCTCTTATATAGCGCATAGTTTTTTCTTTTGAAATATCGCTCTTTTCGCCACTCCCGCCTCTGGCGGTTAGTCAAGCCCTTCTCAAATAAAAAAATTACAATAGATTTATATATCCAATGATTATAAATTCCGTTTATGATAATTGGAATTATTATAAGGCTTATAGGAAACTGTCTCATTTCCTCTAAATCATCGAAAGGAAGTATCATTTATTTATCACCTTACTCATTTTAATCTCTGTCCTTGATTATAAGTATAACAGCAAATAATTCTCTTATCAATAACAATCGCAAAAATTGACACTTTGCGCAGACAAGCGTGCAAGTTTGTCGTATACAAAAGCTCCGCCCGAACAATCGGACGGAGCTTTCGGCATCTGATTTACAGCAAGTCCATTATTTATATATCATTCCCTGTCCGATACTTCCGAAGACCGTCAGAAGAATCATCGGTTCGCAGCAGAGAAGATATTATAGCCCTGAACTATCGCCGATTGCCATTTGCATCTTCTCAAAATTTTATTTTCTCTCTTTCGGTCGTTGCGTTGCTTCGCGCCTCACAGCGCACCGAACCCAATGCTAAAGCTTGCTGTTATGTTCCGGTCGCCCGGAAGCTTGATTGCACAGTTTTTGTTAAGCGAACCACTCGATTATTTTGCCCAAGACTCCGATAACCGTCATTCCGCTGATTCCGAATATGGTTATAAGCGCCACAACAATTACTCCAAACGCCCGCTCAAACGGACTCGTGTTCAAAGGATTCATTTTCGTTTCCTCCAAATTATTTTTTCATGTACCGCACGACTAATTTTTGTTCCGCCAAAAGTTTCTTAGCCCATCGGAATCACATCCTTTACTTTAAAATTGCACATATAAAAAATTTTCTCTAACCTGCTTCTCAAAATTATCATATCATACCGCAATTATATCGTCAACTGTTTTTTATCATTTGAAATTAAGCACCGTTGATTTGCGGACAATTATCCTGCCGAAGTATATTTATCTCCCGCTCCGTGATGCCGCACAGCGGGCAGAGGGTATATCCTCTGCCGCTGCACTTACATAGGAGTAGAGAGGTGGTTGTCATTTTCAAGGCGCGAACAGAGGGTGCCATTCACCCGCCGTGCGCACAAATTATAATGCAAAATGGTGTTTTATGTAACCGCCGATGCAAAAGTATAGATAAAACATGCAGAAAAAGAGATTTTCCGCTGTTAAGCGTCCCATATATATAGTCTGCGAAAATGAAAAAGGTTACACTTTTTTTGAAAATTTTTTTGCAAATTTTTTCAAAGCGGTTGTTGGGGACGGCTGCGATTGGGGTATTTCTCTTCTTTCGAAGCAAAAGAAATCTGTATGCGACAGTGGCAGAGATCATCCACCCGCAAAATTTGCAGTAATTTATTGACATGCAGCCTGTAGGGTGCAGCGACTCACCCCCTGAAATTTCGTGCCGCGGCTATTGAAAGCCCGATTATAAAAAACAGTTGGGTAATGCGATTTCACTTTGCTATGGCTCAAGTGATAGACAACTCCCCATTTTTCACCACTTTACCGACAAAATCCTCCATGTTTATTGCTCATTCAGCCTATCTATAGTATAATAAATCCACAGTGCTCCGCTCTATGTGCAGCAGGGCGGACGCCGAGCAAATATATAGGGGATGATTTGAAATTGGATATTTTGGAGAAAGATGAAATCACAGAAGAATGCAAGCGGCTCTGGCATCTTTACAGAGAATACATAAAGAGTTTTTGCAGATTTCAGCTCAAGAACTCGCCCGACTATGTTGAGGACTGCGTCCAGGATGTTTTCATGGCGCTGCTCGAAGCCAAACGCGCCGGGACGGAGATCCGTAACCCCAAGGCGTGGCTCACCTCTGTTGCAAACAACAAGATAAAAAACGAATACAAAAACAGAAAAAGAGAATCGGAACACATAAATAAAATCATACGCTATGAAACCGTAATGGAATTTTCTTCACTTGATATACACGATTTTTCCGACATTCCCGACGAGCTTGTGACCGACATGAAGGACAGTGTATTAAATCGTCTCAACGCCGACGAGCAGTCGCTGGTCGAGGATTTTTATGTGAAACGCATGAAGATAAAAGATATCGCCGAAAAACGCGGCATTTCCGAGACGAATATCAAGCAGAAGCTTTTCAGGGTGCGAAAAAAGATAGTGCTTCTCTCAAACGAAGAGATAGAGAAACAGAAAATTTAACTTTTTGAAATTCGCACACTATATATGCAAGGAGGAAATTAACATGACGAACAGTGAATTCATGAAAATTCTGAATGACGACTCGCCTGAGCTCACGGTTGAAGAGCTTGAAAATATAATCGAAGAAGAACTGCAAAAAGACGAATCCGAGATGGATCCGGATCTTATAGAATACTGCCTTTACTATATCAACAAAGCCGAGAGCAACAACGGCAAAGATAAAAAGACCGAGCCGGATACGAAAAAGCCGAAAAAGCACCGCTTCGGCGGCAGGGCGAAAAAGATATTGATAATAGCCGCGACGGCGGCGCTGCTGCTTGTCGCCATGGGAATCGCGGGCATCGCAACGGACGAGAAAGCAAAAAGCAATGCGTTTTCTTTTTATGAAGACCACATAAGAGTTCATTTCGACAAGCCGAAAGAGGATGAGGACAGTGTACCGGGGACGGAGATTGCCGAGAAGCTGGAAAATTATGATATTACCGATTTAAAACTGCCGGCAATGCTTTTCTCTAACGACTGTGTCTACAATAAAATAACGGCAGAAATCATAGGAGAAGACGGTGTTAAATATCTGACGAGTGTGAACATGGGTTATCGTACAAACGAGATATCCGGTCGAACGGCTATAACCAAATATTGCTCAAAAGAAATTATTGCACCGATCGACTTTCTCAACACTACCGAAAAAAGCAGAACCGAGGAACTCTCGGTAAACGGCTTAACGGTTTATGTAGTTGAGCAAAAAGAATTTTCTTCAATCATCTATCTTGACGATTTGACCGAGTACATAATATATTTCAAGACCGATTTTGACAGTGTGGTTGAGATAGCGAAAACCATAACTACCGCCGAGGGACAATAATCAAAATATTATTTTACGGCTAACAGCAAAAGCGCAGCGTCAGGGTTTAGACCTCGATGCTGCGCTTTTATATATTCAATGCCGGAATTGATTATACTTAAAAATTTTTCAAATTGTGCGGCAGCTGTTATTTGAAGGCGCAGACAATCGCCGACATTTTAGCTTATCACGCCGTCTGCCTCTTGACATTCGGCAAAAAACGGCTACAATATATACTAACGAACATTAGTTAGTATGGAGACGGCAATGAAACAGGAAGATACAAAACAAAAAATTCTGGACAAAGCGCTTGAGCTGTTTTCGACTCAGGGGTACGATTCCGTAAGCGTCGGCGAAATAGCGAAGGCAGTCGGAATCAAAGCGCCCTCGCTCTACAATCATTATCCGAGCAAGCAGGCGATTTTTGACGCGATCGTCGAGTCCACGGCGGCGCAGTATGAAGCGGACACCGGGAAGATAGATATTCACGTCCAAAACGCCGAGCGCGACATTTCGGTTTTCACGCAGATTACCGAGGACATGCTTTTTGAAAAAGTGAGGCAGATTTTCGAATACTCACTCCACAACGAGAGCATCAGCCGCTTTCGCCGCATGATGACGATTGAGCAGTTCCGCTCGCCGGAGCTGTCGGCACTTTACACAAAGCGATATACCGAACGCCTGCTCGAATATCACGCCGATATTTTCCGCGCGTTGATTGCCGCCGGCGAAATTCGCGCAGAAAATCCCGACACCCTCGCGATGATGTATGTCGCGCCGGTGATGACGCTCATCGGGATATGCGACCGACAGCCGGAGAGAGAAAGCGAGTGCCTTGAAAAGCTCAGGGAACATGTGCGGCTCTTTTTCCGCATGGTGCACAAGGGCGGTGAAAGCCATGAGTGAGTCGGAAGAAAGATGGGTCTTGTGCCCGATTTGCGGCGCAAAAACGCGGCTGCGGCTGCTCAGGCGGACGGTGCTGCGGGACTTTCCCCTATTCTGCCCCAAGTGCAGGCGGGAGTGCATTATCAATGCGCAGAATTTTCAAATAGAGATAACAGATCAGCCGGACGCTAAGACGCAGTGCTGACCGCAGTTTGAGCGGTCATGCGCTGCTTTTTTTAGGAGGAAAACATGAAAAAGACATTGATACAGAAGCTTGGATTGTTGGGTATTCTCAGCTTTCTTTCATACACGGCTGCGGTGGTGTTTTCGCCGCTCACCTATCCGAGTTACAATTGGATGGCGCAGGCTGTCAGCGACCTGAGCGCCGCCGACGCCCCGTCGCTGGCGCTTTGGAATCAGCTCAGCGCCCTCTACAATGTGTGCGAGGTCGTTTGCGCAACAGTTGTCTGCATCGGCATGCAGGGGCGGAAAACAAAGCTGCTGCGCACGGGTATATATATGTTCGCCGTTATGGAATGGATATCGGCGGTCGGCTATCGGATGTTCCCGCTGTCAAGCAGCGGATATGCCGGCGCGTTTCAGGATATCATGCACATGGTGATAACGGCAGCGGTGGTGCTGCTGTCTATAATATCGCTTATGCTGATTATAATCGCGGGAATCAAGAATAAATCCTGCCGTTCTTACGGGATTTGTGCGGGCATCGCTCTTTTCATGATGCTCGTCGGCGCGATGGGAATGAAAATTGTGCCCGCAGATTATTTCGGCATCATTGAGCGGTTCAGCGTGTTTGCCGCAACGGGATTCAACGCGGCGCTGGGGCTTCATTTATTTTGCATGAGGCCGAATGAAATCAAGGAGTAAAATTTATATGAGCATTGTTCCTTATGTTGTTGAACAAACCGACCGCGGCGAGAGAAGCTACGATATCTTTTCGCGGCTGCTGTCAGACCGAATCATCTTTCTCGGCGAGGAGATAACGGATACCTCCGCCAGTCTGATTGTTGCGCAGATGCTGTTTTTGGAGGCGCAGGATCCGGGCAGAGACATTCAGCTCTATATCAACAGCCCAGGCGGCTCGATTACGGCGGGCTTCGCGATCTATGACACCATGCAATATATCAAGTGCGGCGTGTCCACCATCTGCGTCGGGCTTGCGGCAAGCTTCGGAGCCTTTCTGCTGGCCGGCGGCTCAAAGGGCAAGCGAATCGCTCTCCCCAACGCCGAAATCATGATCCATCAGCCGCTCATCGGCGGCGACGGAGTCCGCGGCCCCGCTTCGGATATTTTTATCGTGTCCGGGCAGATGCAGAAAAACAAACAGCGGCTCGCCCGCATTCTCGCCGAGAACACGAAAAAATCAGTTGAAGAGATAATCTCCGACACGGAGCGCGACAATTATATGTCGGCGCAGGAGGCTCTCGCCTATGGGCTTATCGATAAAATCATTGATAAGAGATAAATATAAAACCGCGCGAGTTGTCCGGTGGTCTGACACAGTTAAGAATACAAACGGCAAATCCGAACACACAGACAGATTGGAGGAATCGGAATGAGTGTCCCAAAGATAAGGGTCGAAACGCTCTGCGCCGACTACAGAGTGAGAGAGCTTTCGGAGAGCGATATTCCGGAGGTTCTGAAATTATATAGAGGAAATCCGATTTATTTTGAGCACTGCCCGCCCGCTCCGAGCGAAAGCGCGGTCAGAGACGATATGCACGCCCTGCCCAACGGCAAAACGGCGCAGGACAAATATTTTGTCGGATTTTTTCGCGGCGAAACGCTCGCTGCGGTCATGGATCTTATCTCCGGACATCCCGACGGCAAGACAGCGTTCATAGGTCTTTTCATGGTCGCAAAGGAGTTTCAGGGATTCGGCACAGGGACGGATATAATATCCGACTGCCTGCGCACGCTGAAATTCAGCGGCTTTGAGCGCGTAAGGCTCGCGTATGTGATAACAAATATGCAGGCAAAAATGTTTTGGCTCAAAAACGGCTTCTGCCCGACAGGGGCAGAGCACAGGAACGGGCTTTACACCGCCGCAGTTATGGAAAAGGTGCTGTGAAGATGAGCAGAATAATGATAGTCGAAGACGACATCAGCATCAGCAATATGTTAAAAGAGGTTCTGCCGCGGGCGGGATATGAAGTAATTTGCGCATATTCCGGCACGGAGGCTCTGCTTCTGCTCGAAAAGACGCGTCCCGATCTGATTCTGCTCGACCTCATGCTCCCCGGGCTCACGGGCGAAGAAGTTCTGCCGAAGCTCAAGGGCATACCCGTGATAATCACGAGCGCAAGGTCGGACACGAAAAGCAAGATCGATATGCTCACCGACGGCGCGGCGGACTACATCACAAAGCCGTTTGACACCGGCGAGCTTTTAGCGCGGATAGCCGCGCGGCTGCGCGAACGAAATGCCGGAATGCTTGCAGACACATTTTCCTGCGGCACTCTGACAATCGACGCCGTCTCTCACTCCGTCAGCGCAGACGGGAATCCCGTGAATCTCACGCGCACGGAATATGCCATCCTGAAGCTTTTGATGCAGAATCCCGGACAGGTTATAGCAAAGTCCGTTTTGCTCGACAGGATATCGGCAGACACGCCCGACTGCACCGAAAGCTCGCTGAAAACGCACATAAGCCATCTGCGCGGGAAGCTGCGCGAGGCATCGGGCAGGGAATATATAGAATCCGTCTGGGGCATCGGCTTCAAGCTGGACGCATAACTCAACCTTTTCTCAACCGTTTTGCTGACCGCTTTCTCAACCTTTGCCGGATATACTGCCGTTATCAGGCAAAAGGAGGTTATTCAAATGGAATACGTGCTTGAAACAAACGGGCTTCGAAAGAACTACCGAAATTTCACGGCGCTGCGCGATCTGACGATGCACATCCCTAAAGGCTCGATATACGGCTTTGTCGGACGCAACGGCGCGGGCAAGACCACGCTAATACGCCTCATATGCGGACTGCAGGAGCCGTCGGGCGGCAGATACACGCTCTACGGCATCCGAAACAGCGACCCGCAGATAAATCTCATGCGCCGCAGGATGGGCGCAGTGGTGGAGAGCCCGTCGATCTATCCCGACATGACGGCGCGGGAAAATATCCGCCAGCAGTATCGGGTGCTTGGGCTCCCGTCGGACGACGGCATCGACGAATTGCTGCACCTCGTCGGACTCGGAGACACCGGCAAAAAGAGAGCCGCAAACTTTTCGCTCGGCATGCGCCAGCGGCTCGGCATAGCGATAGCTCTCTCGGGGAATCCCGACTTTTTGGTGCTCGACGAGCCCGTCAACGGGCTTGACCCGCAGGGAATTATCGAAATGCGCGAGCTGATATTAAAGCTCAACCGCGAGCACGGAATCACCGTGCTGATATCGAGCCACATTCTCGATGAGCTGTCCCGCCTCGCGACGCACTACGGCTTCATCGACGGCGGACATATAGTCAAAGAGATGAGCGCTCAGGAACTTGAATCGTGCTGCCGCAAGTGCATGTGCATTGAAGTAAGCGACACAAGGGCGCTCGCCCGCGTGCTGGACGGCATGGAGGTCGAATACCGCATCACGGACGACTCCCACGCCGATATTTACGCCGAGATTCCGGTCACAAAACTGGTATCGGCGCTCTCAAAAGAGAACTGCAATGTGAACACTCTTAAAGAGAGGGACGAAAGTCTCGAGAGCTTCTATATGAATCTGGTGGGAGGTGAGCGCAATGCTTAAACTGCTCAGAGCGAACCTCTCCCGCATGATTCACGACAGAACATTCTGGTTTCTTTCGGGGTTGATGGCGTTTATCGGCGTTTCCACGGCGGCGGTCAATACTATCAATATTCACCGCGAGGGCGGCATTTGGGCGATGGATTTCAGCCTGCTCATCTGCGTTATCATCGCGCCCATACTGACTTCGGTTTGGGTGGCAATGTTCCTTGGCAGCGATTACTCCGGCGGCACACTGCGCAACAAGCTGATTGCCGGGCATCGCCGCAGGAATATTTATCTTGCCAATCTGTTCACCTGCTGCTGTGCCGGACTGATTCTGTGCATTGCCTTTGTCATTCCGCAGGGCGCGCTCGGTCTTCTGCTCGGCGGGCAGATTCAATCAGCTACGAAGACGCTGCTGATGTACATGGGTCTNAGCGTCGCGCTGATGCTGGCGTTCACATCGCTCTTCACGCTGATCGCCATGCTGTGTCAGAACAAAGCGCACACGGTGGCGGGCTGCATTCTTCTGGCGTTTATGCTGATTTTCCTCGGCGTTTATATAACCTCTTCGCTCAACGAGCCGGAGTATCTGGCGGGCTATTCATACACCGAAAACGGCGTGACAATAGAAGAGCCGGAGACGAAAAATCCCAACTATATCAGCGGAACCAAGAGACAAATCTATGAATTCATGCAGGACTTTACGCCGGGCGGGCAGGTGCTTCAAATCAGTGATATGACCGTCGAGAAGCCGGAGATGCTTGCCCTGTATGACGGGATCATTCTCCTTGCGGCAACAGGCTTCGGAATAGTATTTTTCCGCCGCAAGGATTTGAAATAAGAGGTTGCTATGAAGTTTTGGGTCGCGTTCATTATCATAGTGCTTGTAATTTGCATCGTCGGGTTGCTGCTGTGGCTGCTCTCGCTGCGCGCGTCGCTGGGAGAAATCGCGCGGGAGCTTAACGACAAGCTGAGTACGGACACGAACACGCTCATCTCCATTTCCTCCGGTGACCGCGCCATGCGCACCCTCGCCGCGGAGATAAACCGCCAGCTGCGCTCTCTGCGCAAGGAGCGTCTGGAGCTGCAGCACGGCGACACGGAGCTCAAAAACGCCGTTACGAACATCTCCCACGACCTGCGCACGCCGCTGACTGCGATTTGCGGCTATCTCGATCTGTTGGAGCAGGAACGGCAAACCGAGAAATCGGAACAATATCTCGCCGTGATACGCGAGCGCACCGACGCCATGCGGGAGCTTACAGAGGAGCTGTTTCGATATTCCGTTATCGTCGGAACGGCGGACGAGCTCAACTGCGAGCAGACCTGCCTGAATGATATCCTGGAGCAGAGCCTCGCCGGGGCATATGCGATGCTTTCGGAGCACGGTATTGTCCCGGATATTGAAATATCGGCTCAGCCGGTCATGCGGCAGCTTGACAAGCAGGCGTTGCGGCGGATTTTCGACAATATTCTCATCAATGCCGCAAAGTATTCCGACGGCGATCTGAAAATCGGACTGTCCCCCGACGGCACGGTATCGTTTGAAAACAGCGCAAAAGATTTGGACGCCGTGCAGACCGCGCACCTGTTCGACCGCTTTTTCACGGTAAACACCGCGCGGGGCGGAACAGGGCTCGGCTTATCAATCGCAAAACTGCTCACCGAAAAGATGGGCGGAAGCATCGCGGCTCAGTACCGCAAAGGCAAATTGAGCATTTGCGTTCTGTTCCCGAACAGTTGACGGATAATAGACACAATAGACTACCCCCAAAAAGCACTCAGCCTTTTGGGGGTAGTTTTATGGTTGTTTAGGTTTGTTGCAAACAATCAAATTTCCCGTTCGCAGTAACCTTTAATATTTTCTTACTATTTTACCGTCAAACAGTTTTTCAAATTCTTCGAGAGTTCCCTGTGTGAGCAAATCTTTTTGACAAACGAAGTTTCCGCTTTTCTTTCCCATCGGAAATGATAAAAAGTAGAACTCCCCGTAATCATAAGCTGTTTTTACTAACTCGATACCTCTGCTCTCGCTTTGTTTATCGGAAATACAAATGAGATTATCATCTATAACATATATTCTTTTAGGAGTTATTTCTTTTCTTCCCTTTGGGGTTTTAATGCGAACAGCTATCATGGCATATGCAAAAACCGCACAATATCCGTAAAATATTGAAAATGTCTGAAAAAATCTCATCAGCATAAAAATCAAAGGCAGCACCATTACCAAGCCGAAAATAAATGCATTTTGCATATAAGTAACATACTTTTTGAAAAAGAATTTTTCTGATGCTCCGGTAAGATATCCGTTAAATTCAATCATATATTTTTCCTCATTGTACTTCATTTTGAAAAGCAAATAACAGAATACTTGATAAGACTAACTACTAAACCGCAGAGGGCTATCGCTCCGCATATTAAAGTCCCAAACAGTTTAAATTACACACAGCAGGTATAAATATTATATATAAGCAGTGCAATCAGAAGCAGCCAAAAGCCGATCTTCATTGCATTAGCTTTGAAAAGATGCTTTTTTCTGTATGCAATTATTCTTCCGTAGTCCGCTTCGGGAATATGACGAGTTAGATAAATATAATACATGGCACTTGACAGCCATACATACACATGAAATTG
>DKDF01000083.1:7724-11545 GCA_002451755.1 Ruminococcaceae bacterium UBA6855 | reverse complement strand
GGCAGAATGGAGATTAATATGACTGCTTTTGATAACATCAGACTTGAAAAAGGTCTCTACGCTTCCGGTGATTTTACCGGCGCACTCGAAAAAATCGACCCCTCGGAGAACTACAGCGGCACCGCTCTCGAGGGACTTGACGCATATCAGCGCCAGCTCAAGCGCTTTGATATCAAGGTCAGCGGAGCGGGCAGCGACGTTGTTGACAAGTTCTTCAAGACCTCCGACTCCGCCGTGCTCTTCCCCGAGTATGTTTCCCGCGCCGTCAGGCAGGGTATGCAGGAGGCAAATGTCCTGCCGCGCATCGTCGCATCGACCACGGTTATAGACTCACTTGACTATCGCTCGATAGCCTGCGAGCCGAGCGACGATGAAAAGGAGCTCAAAGTCGTTGCCGAGGGCGCGTTTATCCCCGAAACCAGCGTCAAGAGCAAGGCGAACCTTGTTCATCTGAAAAAGCGCGGACGCTCGCTTGTCGCTTCTTACGAAGCTGTCCGCTTCCAGCGCCTCGATCTGTTTACCGTCACCCTGCGCCAGATCGGCGCATATATCGCGCGCACTCAGCTCAGCGATGCAGTCGATGTGCTCATAAACGGCGACGGAAACGACAACGCCGCCTCCAACACCGCCGTCGCATCCGCAGGCAAGCTCACCTATACCGACCTTGTCAACTTCTGGAATCTCTTCGATCCATATGAACTCAACACGATTATCGCCGCTCCCGCGCAGGTCGCGCAGATGCTCGGCATCAGTGAGTTCAGGGACGCTGCGGCAGGTCTCAATTTCCACGCGACGGGCGAAGTCATAACTCCTCTCGGCGCAGATCTCATAAAGGGCTCGTGCGTGCCCGCGGGCAAGATAATCGGCATCGACCGCAGCTGCGCCCTCGAGATGGTCACGACAGGCCCCGTCTCCACCGAGTATGACAAGCTCATCGACCGCCAGCTTGAGCGTGCGGTCATCAGCTCGACTGCGGGCTTCGCGAGAATATTCGACTCCGCCGCGCGCACCCTTACCGTCTGACGGCGGGGGTGAGAGCATGATAACTCAGTGGAGCGTACTTTCTCTGCTTAGGCAGCTGACGGACATCGGTGAGGATGAAGAAAAAGTCTGCCTCGGGATAGCTCTGAGCTCCCTTGAACGTGTGAATTCGCGATTGAAAGCCGACGCGGACAGGGACGATGTCCGCATCGCCCAGGCGGCTGCGGGGCTTGCATATTATGCGCTCTGCGTGCGCCGCGCGGGCAGCGCAGACGGCATACAGAGCTTCAAGGCAGGCGATATCTCCGTCGAAAAGAGCGCGGACAGCTCGCTCAAATTCGCGGCGTCCGTGCGCGACAGCGCGCTCGCGGAGCTGACTCCGCTGCTGAGCGACGACGGCTTTTTCTGCTGCGGGGTGGAGATATGAATCTCTCGGCGGAATTCGAAAAGTGGGGCAGAACGCTCGTTATCGAGAACACCGACTCCACGCAGACCGCGCCGTTCAAGGGCTTTATCCAGCCGCTGAGATACAAAAACAAGATGTATCTCTACGGCGTAAACACCGAGATAGGCTACAATTCGCAGGGCTATTATCTCTATATCGGCCCGCCCGAGCATGACCTGACGGTCAACGAGGACGCGCTGATAATCGACGGCGATGTGAAATATCAGATCGACCGCGCGGAGAAGATAAAGCTCGGCGAAGAGGTGCTCTATGTCTGGGCGGTCGTGCGGACGGTCGTCGAGATAACGGAATAACTCAAAGGGTCGCCGGGGTTTTCTCGGCGACCCGATAAGGAGGTTTTTATGAGTACAATAAGTGTTCTTCCCTCGCAGATAGCCAACTGGCTGTCCGAGCAGACGAGGCTGAGCGGGATAAGATTCATAACCGAATATCCCGCCGTCAAAAAAGAGATACCGCTAAAGCGCGTGACCGTCGCGGTCGGAATAGGGGAGATGGACATAGTTGACAGCTTCACCGCGAACGACGAGGGCGTGCTGGTCAAGAATGAATATTGCCGCCTTGCGAATATAAAAGTCAAGCTCGCCATCCATGTCCCTTACAGCAAGGGCGGCGCGACCTGCCACGATGTGCTGACGACTATAATCGACTGTTTGACTTTTGATACGGATTTGAACGTTGTCGAATCCGGCTGTTCGGGCATCAAGGCGGACAGGGACACCGACGCATTTGTCCTCGACGCATATATACTCATGCAGGCGGATTTCTGCCCTGCCGACACGACCGGGCTCAACTTCCACTGCTTCCTCGACAAGACCCTGCTCTGCGGCTCGCATATCCGCGACACCGTCAAGCATGTCACCGCCGAGGATAAGGCTCTGTGGAATGCACCGCTGAAAATGGGCACATATATCGGCACGGGCGCGAAGAGCCGCTCGATAAAAGTCGGCTTCAAGCCGACGGGCGTGCTCCTGTTCTGCAAGAGTATGCCCGCCGCCGTGGCGGATTTCGAGAGCTCTGCGACGACCTGCTATATCGCCGCCGCGACTCAGGCGGGCGGTATGCCGGGACTCAGCATATCTTCCGACGGCTTCAGCATCAGCACGGCGAGCGCCGTCAACGAGAGCAAAAATCTTCTCAATGCGCTGGGTATGACCTATATATACATCGCGCTTAAAATATAAATTTGCTGACCTTTTTATCGGACAGAACTTTTTCTTCCCGCTTTCCGAATGTGACTGTGCATCATTTAGTGCAAATTTTGGGGTGTAATCGGGCGCAAAATAAATATTTTCCCGTTGACAAACATTTGATGTGTTACTATAATTATAAGCATAGATACGAACAAATGTTCGAGAAAGCGAGGAGATGAGCAAATGTCAAAAAGAAGTGTCGAGGCGGCGATGGATTTCTCGTTTCCGACTCCCGAAGAGCGGCGGGCGGCGATGTGCGTCTGCTGCGGCTCGCACTGCCCGGGCTGCGAATCGCCGGACGACTATGCGTGGCGGCGCAGGGATGTTGATTTGTCCGTGCTCGCCGACGAGGTGATAAAAACAAGGCTTACGCCGCGCGAGAGGCAGGTCACGGAGGCATATTGGTTCGACGGCTCGACGATATCGATGATAGCTCAGAATTTGGGCGTGTGCCCGTCGAGCGTGTCGCGGTGCCTCGACAAGGCGCAGAGGAAGATATACGACGCGCTGAGCTTCACTGTAAAATATCAGCACGATATAGAATCCGTCGAATTTCTGCCGATAGCCGTCAGGCGTGCGCTCGCCGTGAGCGCGGCAAAGCGATATGAGCCGAACACCATGGGCGAGCGGATAAAAAAGCTTCGGTGCAGCGAGAATATAGGCGAACAGCTGCTCTGCGACGCGCTCGGAATGCAGATAAGAACATTGAGAATGATAGAAAACGGCGAAAAAGAGCCGACTTTGCATCAGCTCGCGCAGCTTGCCGGATTTTTCGGCACAACGGTTGACTATCTTTTGAAAGGAGAAGACAAATGACTTTCAACAGAACTCTTTCACAGCTTGCCGACGAATATTTCGAGCAGGCGCAGGTGCTCGACGGGATCATAGCAAGGCACAGAAAACGTCTTTCGGCTCTGCCGAATCCCGAGACGAGCGACGAGGCATATAAAATTAAAACTCTGCTCAACGTGCTCTACAAAGAGCGCAGGGATGTTCTGGAAACGGCGAACTATCTCAAGGATAACTATTCCGGGGAGGAAAACAGATGAGAGATATAAAAATAAAAATACTTTCGGACGGAACGGCTCAGATTGAAGAGCCGTTCTGTTTTTGCGGGGAGCATAATGCGTCGCGGCTTTGTATCACGCTCAACGACGAGCTGAAAACGGACGCTTCGTATTATC
>DKDF01000083.1:0-7695 GCA_002451755.1 Ruminococcaceae bacterium UBA6855 | reverse complement strand
GTATTATCTTCTGAGCTTCGATGTCTACGGACTGAGCCGCCGCATCGTGTCGAATATTATCAGCGGCGCAAACAGCACTCCCGCCTATATAACCGGCGGCGTTATATATTGCCCTCTGCCCGAGGCGCTGACCTCGACGGGCGAACTGACTGTTCAGGTCGAAGCGCATAAGCGCAATGACCTCGAGGTGACGAGAATAACCAAGTCCGCCGTGTTCACTCTCGGCTTTGAGCCGTCCGTTATGGGCATTGACGGCGAGCTTGAAGAGGAGTGCGGCATCCTGCCCGAGCTCGCCGCCGCGGTTGAGAGTATGCGGGATTTGAAAGCCTTGTTCGGCGGGACTACCGACCTCAAGGCAGTCATAATAAATTCCCTCGGCTTCACTCCGCAGGCTCAGCCCACTCAGTACACCTACAGCACCGCGCAGGTGTCCGCGACGCTCGCAGACAATGCGGAATACCGCATGACGGGGCTTCAGACGCTGACGGTTCAGTATCCCGAGGATGCAAAGTTCGAGTGCTGGATGCGCCTGAGCTTCGCGGCAAGCGGCGATATCACGGTCACTCTGCCCGCGGGCACGGGATATATCGGCACTGCGCCGGATTTTAAAAACGGCGAAACATGGGAGCTGAGCTTCAAAGACAAAATCCTGGCGGCGCAGAAGGTCGGTGACGGTACTTGATTAGGCGAAGAAGAGAACTTTTTTCGCGTGCCGCGCGGCATGTCGAAGGTCTGCCGGATGACTTCACACCCGTGAGCTTTTTGCAGTCCTCGGGCAGCCAGTATATTGACACGGGTCGCAAGCTGACGCAGGATTCCGATATTACAATAGATTTCAGGATAGTCGGTGAAATAAACAGGAACGCGGGCATATTCGGGTCGCGCCAGAGTGCGTTGAAAAATAATCTTACGCTGTTTCAAAACACAAATCCGAATGTTTTCTCCGGCGACTTTTCCGAATATCAAAAGCACCGTTTTACGGCGGCTTCATCGTTGGAGCGAACAAAAATCCAAATAAACAAAGCCGGCGTGTGGGTCAATGGTGTGCAGAAAAAATCTTGGAGCGATGTCGCCGATTTCGAGACGCCGACAAACGGATTGATATTTGACGTCGGAACCAACAACTGGGCGGGAAGCAAGGCTGTTATGCACTTATACAGCTACACCGACGGCGACGCGCATAAGCTTGTCCCGTGTCTCGACGCAAACGGTGTGCCGTGCCTTTATGACCTTATAGGCAAAACAGCGCTATATAATCAGGGCACAGGCGCTTTTACTTGGGGGTAAAAAATATGATATACGGAAAACTGGTCGGCGGCGAGCTCAGAGGTGCGCCGAGACCGATAAAAACAGAAAACGGCGATGTTTTTACTACTGACCCCAATTTGCTTTTGCACTACGGCTACAAGCCGATAATCACGGCGGATTATCCGTCCGACGGCGGGTATTATACCGAGTCGTGGACGGAGACGGAATCCGAGATAAAGCAAATCTGGACAGCCGCCGAGCCGCCCGAGGATATATCGGCGGACGAGGCGTTGGATATCATCACAGGGGGTGTGGATATATGACGCGAA
Source organism: Ruminococcaceae bacterium UBA6855 (assembly GCA_002451755.1). Lineage (GTDB taxonomy): Bacteria > Bacillota > Clostridia > Oscillospirales > Acutalibacteraceae > CAG-177. The sequence continues at coordinate 6,118 of DKDF01000083.1, read as the reverse complement.
CGCAGGCAAAACGCTTTCGCGAGATGATAACAAAAGCCGCCGCGAAGCTGACGAATGCTGAGGCTCTGACGAGCATCGATTTGTTTGAATCGTGGAGTGGTTACAGAAATTATGCGGTTGGCGACAGGGTGCGCGACGGCGGGAATCTTTATCGCTGCTACAATGCTATATCCGCCAATCCCACATGGCGTCCGAACGCGACTCCCGCACACTGGGAGCGCGTGACGGCAGATGAAGACGGCACGATAGACAACCCGATAACCGCCGCCGAGGGCATGAGATATTTTAAAGACAAGTATTATCTCGACGGCGGAAAAATTTACAGATGCACAAGAGACGACAGCGGCGGCGAGGGCACGGTCATGCACTATCTGCCGTCGCAGCTTGTGGGTATCTACTTCGAGGAGGTGTGAGAGTGAGAATTTGTATATCCGTGGGTCACGGAAAATCGGCGGGCGGCGGCTATGACAGCGGCGCAGTCGGAGGGGGCTTCCACGAGTTTCGCATAGCGCGAAAGATAGGCTTTTATATCGCCGAGACGCTCAAAAAATACGGCTGCGACGCCGTGCTCATAAACTACGATGCCGATATGTATCTGACGGACAGGATAGCTTATGTCAACCGCCAAAACTTCGATTTAGCGGCGGAGATTCATCTGAACGCAGGCGGCGGAACGGGGAGCGAGGTCTATTATAAGCACGCCGACGAGGGCGGCAAGAAGCTCGCCGCGAAGATAAGCGCGGGCATCGCGAAGACGTTTTCACTGCGCGACAGGGGAGCTAAAACAAAGCTCAATTCCGCAGGCGGCGATTATTTCGGTTTCGTCCGCTCGGTCAAATGCCGCAGCCTGCTCATCGAGACCGTGTTCATAGACAGCTCCTCGGACAGAAAAAATGTCGAAACGGAAGCGGGACAGAAAAAGTGCGGCGAGTCGATCGCCGCGTCGATAGCCGAATTTTACGGGCTTTGCGTGAAAAACGAGCCGCAGAAAGCTGCACAGTCCGCCGATATCAGAGCGGGCGACCGCGTGAAAATTATAGGCAAAAATTATGCCACGGGTCAGCGCATTCCGTCGTGGGTGAAGCTCAGAACGCATACCGTTGCAAAAGTCGAATCGAGCCGCGCACTGCTCAAGGAAATTAACTCGTGGGTCGGGCTCTCTGACTTGAGGCTCGCGGCGAGACCGTCCGTCTCGGTCGGGAGCGTTGTTTTTATAAAGCCAGGTGCGGTCTACGGCGGCTGCACCTCGGCGCGCGGAAAGCGCGTGCCCGATTCCCAGCTCCCGCCGAAAAAACATACCGTCACGAAAGTTCAGCAGAACCGCGGCACGCTCGAAGCCCTGCTCGGCGATATCTCGAGCTGGGTCGCGGTCGGCAGTCTCGAGGAGGTGTGAGATGAACGCAGAAATTACTGTAGCTCTGCTCTCGGCGGCTGGCACGCTCATCGGCTCGCTCGGCGGCATCCTCGCGTCGAACAGACTGACGAATTACCGCATAGCGCAGCTCGAAAAGCGGGTCGACAAGCACAACAATCTCGTCGAACGCATGGCGGCGGCAGAGGATTCGATAAAATCCGCGCACAGGCGCATAGATGATATCACGCGCAGAAAATAAGGGGGATTTTCATGAAGAAGCTTTTTGAGAATATAACAAAAATATCTGTCGGCACATGGGTCAGAGGTATTTTGTCTCTTGTGTCGATAGTCAATATGGCTCTGACTGCATTCGGGAAAACACCGGTCAGCGTCGAATACAGCGAGCTCTATACAATAATAAGCCTGATATTCACATTCATTGTCGGCGCTGCGAGCTATTGGAAGAACAACAGCTTCACTTCTGCCGCTATAGAAGCGGACAAATTCATGCACGAACAGCGCATAGCGGAGGGCGAAGATGATAACGGCACTTCTCTATAATATAATGAATATCTTCGGACTGTATCTCGCGGCGGTTTTGGCCGCGATATGCCGCATCTTAGAACTTCGCTGAAATAACACGAGCCGCCGCAGGGAAAACATCTCCGCGGCGGCTTTTTTGCTTCTTTTCTCTTCAAAAATGCTTGCAGATGCAACACTCTTGCGGTATACTGTTACATATTATATAAGTCAAATGTCCGCACAGCGGAAAAATATATTGTGGAGAGAAGAATATGCTGGATTTAAAACAGACCGACAGAATGCTCAAAAAGCTTGAGCGCTTTGTCGATATCATCGAGCCGATGATTTTTGAAAAAGTCGGCGAGACAGGACCCGTGAGCGCGTTCGCCACCCTCGAACGCTTCCACTGCATCCCGGAGGACAGCCTTTTTGACCCCATCGAAAAGGGCTACAAATGGGGTGAGGAGTTCGGTTATTGCTGGTTCAAGACCGATTTTGTCGTCCCCGACGGACTCGGCGGAAAAGATATTTTCATCCGCCCGCACATCTCGGGCTATGAGGGAACCCTCTGGGTCGACGGAGTGCCCTACGGCAACTTCAGCACGAAGATAGTTTTCACCGGCCACGGCAACCACTACTGCGACCTGCTCAAAAAGGACGCAAAGGCGGGCGAGAAGATAGCCATCGACCTCGAATATTACGCGGGTCATTCCTATAAGGGCTGCCACCCGACCGAGAACAACCCTCTGCTCACCTATGACTTCTCATACGAGGGCATTGATATCTGCGTCAAGAACTATGCTGTTCAGGAGTTCTATTTCGATCTGCGCACCCTCGTTCAGCTCGTTCAGAACCTGCCGGAGAGCTCTTTCAGACGCGCTTCCGTTATAAACGAGCTTGAAAAAGTATTCAAAGAGATATATCAGTCGCCCGACGATGTTGACCGCGGCGAGTTCATGGCGGCTCTCGAGAGAGCGAAGCCCTATCTCAAAAAAGCGCTCTCCGTCAAAAACGGCGACGATGCGCCGAAGGCTGTGCTCATCGGACATTCGCATATGGACACCGCGTGGCTCTGGCATGTCGGCGAGACGGTCAAGAAGTGCGCGCGCACCTATGCAAATCAGCTCGCGCTCATGGACGAGTATCCGGAATATAAATTTATCCAGAGCTCCTCGTGCCACAGCGACTTCCTGCGCCGCAAATATCCCGACCTCTTCGCGCGCATTCAGCAGAAGGTCAAAGAGGGCAGATACGAGCCCAACGGCGGCGTGTGGGTCGAGTGCGACTGCAACATAACCTCCGGCGAGTCGATGGTCAGACAGTTCCTCTGGGGTCAGAGATTCACGAGAAAGTATTTCGATTTCACCTCGAACTGCTTCTGGCTGCCCGATACCTTCGGCTACAGCGCGGCTATCCCTCAGATAATGAAAGGCTGCTGCGTCGATTATTTCCTGACTACCAAAATCGACTGGAACGACACCAACACATTCCCGCTTGATACTTTCTATTGGGAGGGCATCGACGGCACAAAGGTGTTCACCCATTTCAACCGCACCCACATCTGGCCCGATGCCGAGGATCTCATGACTTATGTCGCGGGCACTCCCTCGAACGACCACTCCTGCATCAAAGATAAGCGTGTCACCGACACCCGCGTTATCTCCTACGGCTACGGAGACGGCGGCGGCGGACCGCAGTTCGAGATGATTGAGGCGGCAAAACGCTGCGCCGACTTGAACGGCTGTCCGAAGTCCGAGCACAAGCTCGTCGGCGAGGCAATGAAAGAGATCGAGAGAGACGCGGTCGAGCCCGATACATATGCAGGCGAGCTCTATCTTGAGCTGCACCGCGGTACGCTCACAAACCAGCATGTCATAAAGCGCAACAACCGCAAGGCTGAGTTCGCGCTCAGAGACCTTGAAATATTTACGGTAAACGACGCCGTGAAGAACAATAAGACGGCGGACAGCGCGGATATCGCTCCGCTCTATGAGAAGCTGCTCGTCAACCAGTTCCACGATATCCTCCCCGGCACCTGCATCCCGCGCGCCCATGAGGAGTCCCGCGCCATGACCACCGCGCTCATAACCCGCGCCCGCGATCTTGTCAAAGAACTCGCTCAGAGCGACGAGAAAGACTGCGTGACCGTCACGAACACCCTTTCTTTTGACCGCTCCGATGCCATTGTTCTCGACTACAGCGGCAAGATAGTTGACGGCGACTACAGACAGCAGGTCTACACCGATGTCAGAGGCAATAAGAAGCTCATGGTCGGCGGCGTGACCGTCCCGGCATTTTCGAGCATCACCCTCAAGCTTGTCGACGGCAAGCCCGAAGAAAACAGCGTGTTCAGCCTCGATGATAACAGCCTTGAGACCCCGTTCGCGTCCGTCAAGTTTGCGGATAACGGCACGATTTCTTCCTTTGTCGATAAGCGCGCCGATCGCGAGATCCGCGGCGATGGATATAACCTCAACACTTTCATCATGGCGGAGGATTTCCCGTCCGAGTGGGATAACTGGGATGTTGACGCCGATATCGAGATGAAGTTTGAGGATGTCTCGAAGCTTGTCAGCCGCGAGGTCGTTTCAAACGGCTCCGTCGCGCTCGTTATCCGCAGCAAGTATGCGATAAGCGGCAAGTCGACCGTCACGCAGGATATGATATTCTTTGCGGACAGCGCCGAGGTACGCTTCGACACCGTCATGGATTGGCAGGATAACCACCGCTTCTTCAAGACCGCGTTCGATACTTCTGTCAGGCAGGAGTTCGCCCGCTTCGATGTCCAGTTCGGCAATGTCAAGCGCCCGACCACCCGCAACAACAGCGTTGAAAAGGCAAAGTTCGAGGTACTCAACCATAAATATACCGACCTCTCCGAGACCCGCTTCGGCGTCGCCGTTCTCAACGACAGCAAGTACGGCATCAGCGTCAACGGCGGCAAGCTGCGCCTGTCCCTGCACAAGGGCGGCCTGCGCCCCGATTTCAAGGGCGACAGAGGCGTTCACCACTGCGTCTATTCGTTCCTGCCGCATGACAGCGGGTTCGATGCCGAGAACGTTATCCGCCCGGCATATGAGCTCAATGTTCCCGCCGCAGTGACTGCCGGCGAATATTCGGCTCAGAAGCTCATGAGCATCGACGCCGACAATATATTTGTCGAGGCTGTCAAGCCCTGCGAGGATGCTCAGCGTGCATTCATAGTTCGTATGTATGAGGCAGAGGGCACTTTCACCAACGCAAAAGTCAGATTCTTCGACGGCGCAAAGAACGTGAAGATAACCAACATGCTTGAAGAGGAGCAGGACGAGATCGAGAGCATTGCGCCCGCGAAGCTTCAGTTCAGACCCTTCGAGATAAAGACCCTCAAGGTCACTTACTGAGGAGGCACATCATGACGGTTGAAAAGCTGGAACTCAAAAGCAATCCCGGAGCGACGCTCACCGCGTATCTGCTCGATACATCAAGAGAAATGCCGAATATGACCGACCGCCCGGCGGTTTTGGTCATACCCGGCGGCGGATACTATATGTGCTCCGACCGCGAGGCTGAGCCGATAGCCATGGCGTTCGCCGTGCACGGATATAACACTTTCGTCCTGCGCTATACCGTGGGTGAGGGCAAGGATTTCAAAATGCCCCTTGCCGATGCCGAAGAGGCGCTGGCGCTCATACGCGAAAGGGCGGAGGAGTGGCATGTTATAAAAGACAAGATAGCCGCCATAGGCTTTTCAGCGGGCGCGCATCTTGCGGCGGCTCTCTCGACTCTCAGCAGCACAAGACCCAACGCGTGCATGCTCGGCTATCCATGCATCCTCTCCGAGATAAGCAGCATTCTGGCGTTCCCCGTGCCGTCGCTCGAAGAACATGTGGATAGAAATACTCCGCCCACATTCATCTTCGGCAGTGCGTCGGACAAAACCGTCCCGATAATAAACTCCATAAAATATGCCGAGGCGCTCACGAAAAACGAAGTGCCGTTCGAGATGCATGTTTTCGCCAAAGGCTGGCACGGCTTCTCGCTGTGCACCCCGAGCGTCTGCGATAAACCAGAGTCAGTCATAGAAAATGCCCGCGCTTCACAGTGGGTGAAGCTCTGCACCGATTGGCTCTCGGATACCTTCGCCCTCGGCGAAATGTAATAAAAATAAAATGAGTCTCCGTATATCGGAGGCTCATTTCAATCTGTCGAAAAAGTCTGTCATGCACAGTCTTAAGGCGCCCCTGTGTAAGGGGAGCTGGG